>CALIUX010000039.1 GCA_938048505.1 uncultured Pseudomonadales bacterium | reverse complement strand
TCACGAGGCGCATATTTTGACACTTCTGGTGTCTGGTGTATTAAATAAGCGCCCACCCCCATCCGTACGGTTTTGCTGTCATCTAAATCAGTGTTTTCGTAACGGGATAACCAAGCATCGATATTCTCAAGCAGCTTCTGGCCTTCAAGCTCAACAAATCGTTCAAAAGCCGCTGCATGCTTAGCGGGAATCGCATTATTGCTTGCTCTGCGTTCAAACCTGGGGCGCGCGCGTTTCTCTTTTCCGACAACGTACAAGTTATGAAACATTGTTGTCAGGATCTCACTCGAAACAGAACTAGCCCGCAGCAGAGATTCAGGGTTATGGTTGGCAGGAACATAAAAGCGCTTCATCACACAAAGATAGCCTTGCTCATTTTTTTCAACACATTCACTGGCAAGCAGTTCTTTAAGAATGGTGCTAACAGGAATATCACCACCATACGCTCGAACAAGCTCAGTAAAGTTAGCTTGCCCACCTTCCATGGGTAATAGTTTGGGTGCGCCATTGGCATCAAGGTAATGCGCATCTTGGTGCCAAGCACTCAGGATACGAGTGAGCCGATCTTGCGCTTGCTGGTTATCGGCGACAGAGTCAGTTTGCTCTAACGCATCGCGAACACGCTTAACCTCCTTGCGATCAATGCCCGTCATCGTTGCAATGCGCGACATATTGGTAGGACGCCCCTGAAGGCCAAAGTCATTAGCACACACATCAACAAACAAGGTTTTTGCTAATTTGCAAAACTCGCTGTAGGTCATACCATTATGAATAAGCACACGCACCACCGGCCGCAGCATAGTCCTTGCAGCAGATAGAATAAGTTGCTTGATATTTTCTGTTGTCATGTGGGAGATATTACCCCAAATATTTCTACGGAAACAGTTTAAATTGATTGTTTTACGACCACTTTCACAGCAACGTTCATCCTTATCGACTAATTAGAGTTCAGTTGACTCATCATAACTTGTGGAAATAGGTTGATTGCTCACAAAGTAATGGCATTTTCGACCAAAAAGACAAACATAATACGCAATCATCTGCTTTTTGAATACCATTTATCGACTACCGGCACCGCTTATGCCGCTCAATTTAAAGATTATAATTCGCATTCAGAATATGTATTCATAGTTCGTACTACATAGCTCGTACTAGATTGGTATGTACTAAAAGACTCCCGCTCAGGGCATATAGCTATTCGACAACGTAAACCCTAAAATAGGCGCCCGCTTCTTTTATATTGGGTCTTACCGACTATGCCTACATCTGCCACAACCGAGTTATGTCTACTCAAGCCGCTATTACCTAAACGGCCAGGCGATAAAATACGTTGGGGCAACACACAAAATAGCTGTGTCGTAGCGATTGCAGAAGCGGCTAGCAGGCTTGAATCGAGCAGTGTCGTCATTGCCACATCGATGGCTGAAGCCTATCGCCTTGAACAAGACCTTGAAGAACTCTTGCGCGATGTCAAAAATGCACCCCGAGTTGTGCACTTTTCTGACTGGGAAACACTCCCCTACGATACCTTCTCGCCACACCAAGATATTATTTCTTCTCGAATGCGCACGCTTTACCAATTAGCAAAGGGTATGCGCTGCTTGATTGTGGTATCTGCCGCAACATTAATTCAACGCATCGCACCGGCAAGCTACATCTTAGGGAATAGCTTGGTCATGCAGAAAGGTGAGCCGATTGAATTAGAGCCACTTCAGACATCATTGGTGAATGCCGGTTATAACAAAGTGGACTCTGTCTTTCAGCATGGTGAGTTCGCGCTAAGAGGGTCGATTATTGATATCTACCCAATGGGCAGTGAAGACGCTTTTCGCATTGAGCTTTTTGACAATGAGATCGATACGCTACGTACTTTTGACCCAGAATCACAGCGTACAAAGGTACATGTCGAGGCCATCGAGCTACTACCGGCAAAAGAGTGTCCACTCGATGATGACAGTGTCGCTCATTTTAAACACCAATGGCACAATGCCTTTGATGTCGACCATCGCGCCTGCCCCATTTATCAAGATGTCAGCGAAGGCTTTTCACCCGCCGGTATCGAATATTACTTACCGCTTTTTTTTGAGCAAACCGCCACATTAATTGATTATTTGCCTAGCGATTCAACGCTGTTCATTATCGGTGATCTTGAACAAACCGTGAGGACATTTGAAGGCGATGTGAGACAACGCTTTGAAAGCCGCCAAGGTGACAGGTTGAACCCATTATTGCCTCCGCATGATGTGTTTTTACCGATTGATCAACTCTTCGCACAGCTCAAACCGTTTAGCCGGATCACACTGAATACTCCTGTCTTAGAAGAAAAGTTAGGGGCCTTTAACCTCCCAACCACTCCACTGCCCCAACTGAGCATTGATGAGCGAGCTCAAGAACCACTTAATGCCTTGCAAAGCTTTTTACTCGAATTTAACGGACGCGTGCTTTTTTCAGCCGAAAGCCAAGGTCGTAAAGAGGTTTTGCTTGAACAGTTTAGTCAGATTGCTCTTGACCCATCCCCCTTTGGCTCAACTGCTACATTCACTCAAGATAAAGCGCAGTACGGCATTACACTTGGTAATTGGGAACAAGGGTTTATTCTAGAGGACGGCAGTCTCGCCATTATCCCAGAGGCCGCACTCTATGGGCAGCGCGTAAGGCAGGCTCGAAGGCGCAAAAAAGCATCCTCTGAACAAGATGCGGTTATCAAAAATCTCACTGAGCTTAAGATAGGAGCACCTGTTGTTCACATTGATCACGGAGTGGGACGATATCAAGGCTTAGAGGCCATAGAAGTCGATGGAGGCTGTGATGAGTTTTTACTGCTGGAATATGCAAACGAAGCCAAGCTCTATGTTCCCGTTGGCAACCTGCATGTTATTAGCCGTTATAGCGGTGGCGAAGAACATGCTCCGCTACATCGCTTGGGCACAGATCAGTGGCGCAACGCTAAACGTAAAGCAGCAGAACAAGTACGTGATGTCGCGGCAGAACTGTTGATCGTGTATGCAAAACGACA
>CALIUX010000038.1 GCA_938048505.1 uncultured Pseudomonadales bacterium | reverse complement strand
AATGGCGGCATGGTGTATTCCGGTTTATTACTGCCGCATTTGACTATGCCTGTTGCACTGGATGCTATTCGTGTTACACGTTATCGCAATCAAACAACGGGTGGTGAAACACTAGACTGGCTGACCAAACCGCATACAGCGCTGAAGGGCCAGCATGTGTTATTGATGGATGATATTTTTGATGAAGGCAAAACGCTTGAGGCGTTAGCCCATTGGGCCATGGAGCAGGGGGCAAAAAGTGTTTTTTCTGCTGTGATGGTTAATAAAGATCATGATCGAAAGCCCGGAAATTACTGTGTGAACAGCGCAGCCATGACGGTGCCCGATCAATATGTTTTTGGTATGGGCATGGATTACCAAGGCGCTTGGCGTAATGCTTCGGGTATCTGGGCGCTCGATAACTGATGGGTATAGCGATACTATATACCTGTAGAATGCCCTTAGAGTATCGCTGTATGTCTACCGCTTTTAGTCTATTTTCTGTGGGGGTTTTTGCCCTTTTACATAATCAAGCCACACGATAACCTTTATGTATCATTCGTATTTCGGTATTGAAGAACAAGTTTTTTCTATTGCGGTTAACCCGCGCTATATGTATATGAGCGCACAACACCGTGAGGCACTCGCTCACCTTTTGTATGGTGTGAATAGCGGTGGCTTTGTGATGCTAACGGGCGAGGTGGGAACGGGTAAAACCACAACCATTCGTTGTTTGTTAGAGCAATTGCCCGCCAATGCTGATGTAGCGATGATCATGAACCCTGCGTCTGATGAGCTGGATCTCATGCGCAGTATCTGTGATGAATTTGGCGTTGAGTATGATGAGCAGGCTAGTAGTATTAAGTCATTAAATGACAAGCTTTATGCCTTTTTACTCGAAAACCACAGTAATGGACGTAACAGTATTGTGTTGATCGATGAAGCGCAATTGCTTCGTATATCAACACTAGAGCAAATAAGGCTACTCACCAATTTAGAAAGCCATACCCAAAAAATGCTACAAATCATTCTGGTGGGCCAACCAGAATTGAATGAATTATTGGCTAAGCCAGCTCTCAGGCAGTTATCTCAACGTATTACGGCACGCTATCATCTTAGGCCCCTGACCCAAGACGAAACCGGAGCGTATATTCGGCACCGTTTATCAGTCGCAGGGATGCCACCCGGCCGAGACCCTTTTCCTGCGAGTGTAGTCAAAAAAGTCCATGCGATTAGTGGCGGCATTCCGCGTTTGATTAATATTTTATGTGATCGAATGCTGCTTGGGGCTTACTCTCAAGAATCCACTTCTGTTGATAGCGCTATTTGTAAGCAGGCCACTGAAGAAGCATTGGGTGACCCAAGGGAAAAAGCCTTTAAATCCTCACGATCATTGATTAAACCGCTGATTTATAGCTGTAGTGCGGTGTTGGTTGTTTTGATCTTAGCGATACTGATATGGCTGTTAGCAACGCGCGAACCCGAATATCGTTCTGGTGCGGCAGCGTTGGATTTTTCCGGTGTGCCAGAATCAAGCCTGACGTCCACTGACAATATTCAGCAGGCTTCACAACCGCAGGTGAATACAAAGAATGGCGGCCTAGACAGCAATAGACGCGATAACCTGTCGGGTTCGGCAGGAGAGTGGGGTGATCAGCAAACAAATGATGCTAATTCTGGTCAGATCAAACCCACAACATCGGTTAACGCCAAAAGACCTCTGAATAAGCTCGTTACCAAACAAAAAGAAACAGCCGTTAAAACCCTACTGCAACATTTGGGAGTGGATGAGCAAACGGCAATTTACCCTTGCTGGTTAGCGGCTAAAAGAGGCCTTTATTGTGAAACGCTTGAAGCGACCACCTGGCAAGATTTTTTAGCGACTAACCGCCCCGCTGTGTTGACGCTCAATATGCCATCAAAACATATTGCCTATGCCACGCTTATTGCGATGGATGAAAATGAAGCAACGCTTTTGTATGAAGGCAAGCAGCATTTGATTAGCCAAGATGAGTTGGGGGTTTTGTGGACAGGGGAGTATGTAATCATCTGGCAGCGCCCCGATCTCTTTAAAGCTGCTATTGGCGTAGGTTCTACAGGCCCCATTGTTACCTGGCTCGCAAAAGCCTTTGCAGAGCTTGATCAGCAGGCTGCGCCTTTAGCCACTAACCGCTTTAACGGCCCCCTTGAGCGTCGTGTGAAATTGTTTCAAAAACAGAATGGCTTGATTGCCGATGGCTTGGCGGGCTTACAAACCTTCCTTCGGCTAAATGAAGCACTTGGACGTGAACAGCCTTTACTAGTGCCTGAGAGCCTAGATTCTGAAATTGAAAATAAAGATCTCAACGGTGATAGCTCTGAAAACCAAGAATCGAAGGTTCGAAGCTCCGTTGAGCAAAGCAAACCTAAGGTTAGTGTGACGGATACTGCTGTGGATGCAGCATTTACTGCGCACAATACTGCTGATATTGGGTAGGAGGTATTCAGATGTCATTGATTTTAGACGCACTCGATAAAGCAGATCGTCAGCGAGATACGCAAGATGCTGTACCCGATTTACAAACGGTTCACCCTGAATTGAAATCGGCCGATTACGCAGTGGTGCCAATATGGGCGCTGTTTGCATTAGTCTGCTTACTGCTAACGGTCATCATGGTACTTCTATTCTTTTTAGTGAAGTCTCAAAGCCCCCAGTATGACTTTCATGCAACAGGCCATGAAATGGAATACCACGCCGAGTTTGATCAGCCTGATATCAAGGCCGATTCAGAGCTCTTTCAAGTAGAGAATGACTTGAATGACTATGAGAGCCAACAGTATGAAAACGAAGAAGTTGGCAGCGTTAAGCCAGAGGTAGAAACACTCTATCATGCCCCTTCTGCTCTAAAGGAAAATACCCTAGTGGGAAAAGTAGCGGCAAAAGTAGCGGAACAGGATGAAGCTCCCATCAAGGCATCTCAAGCTAACAGTACACGCGACCCGCAAATTGAAAAGTTGTACTCGCAAAAAGAATCACTGTTATCGCAAGCGAGCAAAGAAAATACTAAACGCACGAAGACAAATACTGCACGGGCAGAGCGTTTAAGCCAGCAATCAGTTCCCTCTGCGAGTAACACGACGCCTTTAGTATCAGATCAAGAATTACAGGATTTATGGAAAGAAACACAGAAACAAGTGGATGATAAGCCCTCGGAACCGGCCAACCCTTACGCTAACATCCCTTTTTTGCACCAGTTACCAGAAAGCTTTCAAGAGCGTATTCCAACACTGATGTACCAAAATCATATTTACTCGCCCAAGGCGTCAGCAGTGATTATTAACGGCAAAACCTACCGCAAAGGCGATACGATTGCTGCCGATTTGGTCATTGATGAGATTACTCAAGAGGCATTGATTTTAACGTATTTGAAAAAGCCTTTTCAGCTTGCTGCATTAAGTAGCTGGGTTCAGGGTTAATAGTAAGAGGGCGAACAGTAAGTGACTTGATGAAAAGAACTTGGTGAGAAGTACGTATTGGAAAAACATGCGCTTTTAATCATGCATATCATAAAAGCAAGTATGCACTGAGGCCAATCAGTAGCCCAATCATTACAATGCTAAAAAGGTATACCCAAATAGAGATTTTGGGTGAATCTTGCTCGGCATCAGACCGATTCCCGGGTGACGTTGGGCGAATCGCCCAGTGCTTTTCGCCTGATGTTGACGTGGTGCAGTGAGGCTTATCTTGGCTGCCGCTTAACTCATCCCCTTCTCGCATATTGGCGAACTTGCATTTTTCTGGCCCGCAAACATAAAAGTTATAGACATCCAACCTGATTTTATCACCGGGTAGTAACGTGGTCTCTGTCACCCGTTCCTCGTCAACAAAAATCCCATTATCTGACTGTAGATCGGTAACGTGCAGGCCTCTTGGTGAAAGATGAAACTTTGCATGTTCTTTAGAAAGGTGGGTGCCCGGGAAGGCGACATCACACTTTTTACCTCGGCCTAAGGTAACATACCCTTCATGATTAAAGTGCAAGGGGAATTCTTGGCCCGATAATGCGCTAGAGTAGGCTACGAGTGACCAGTCATAACTCTTTTCTTCTTTTGATGGGTCAATGAGTGTGATTTCAATATCACCGACTTTGATTTTGTCACCATAGTACACATCACGCTGCTTAATAACGCTACCATTGACGATGGTATTGTCGTTGCCGCTCAGCTCACGCAGTGTAAAGCCGTATTCAGAACTGACAATTTTTGCATGCTGAGGGCTGACTGAGTCATCATCAAGAATTAAATGGTTTTCTTGTGATCGCCCAATTGTAAAATTTTTATCAACCACCCAAACGGTTTCTTTGGGGGTGTTATTGAGTTGTAGTTTTAGCATTTTCACCTCTGCAATGTGAGCAAGTATAACGTCACATAACAGTAAAATTAAAGCGTCTAATACCGTTGAATACGGGGCCGTCTCGCGAATGCATGGCGGCCTGTTTTTAGCGCCTTCAGTCTATACTTATATTTATTAGGACTATTGTTGTTATAACGTACATAATAACCTTTAAGACGACAAGTGTTGGATAAAAATTCTATTTAAATCACGCTGAAACTTACTTTTTACATTCCTGAGCATGTTTCATTGAATTTAAGAGGGTCCTATGAGACATTCCCGTGTCTTTGCTGTCTGCATCGTTACCTAGCCTGCACAGGCTTGGTATTAGTCCGTTAATTAAGGATTCTTATGATTGATCGAATAGCCTCTGGTTGGCTCAACATTATTCTTAACCATCCTCGCTGGGTTTTAGCCGTTGTTGCTTTGGTACTGATAGGCTCCATTGCCGGTTTGCCTAAATTGCGTTTGGATGCCTCGTCGGAATCGCTGACGCTGGAGCGTGATACTGATCTTGATTACTTTCGTGAGATGAGTCAGCAGTATAATAGCGGCGACTTTTTAGTGGTGACCTATACACCCGACAGTCCTTTATTTGAAGAGAAAGCCCTTAATCATCTACAAAAGCTACATGATGACTTGGCAGGAATTCAAGGGGTGACCTCTGTCAATAGCATACTCAATGTGCCACTTTTATATAGCCCTAAGCGCAGCTTGCGTGAAATGGCTAAGGAGCCAAGACAGTTATCTGATAGTACAGTTGACCGAGAGCTGGCCAAAGCAGAATTCCTAGAAAGCCCTATCTACCGTAAGATGATCTTGGGGCCTGATGCGCAAACAACGGCCTTGCAGTTAAATATTGGCGTTGATCGCGGTTATATTGACCTTGTGACGCAGCGCGATGATTGGCGAGCCAAGCAAAAACAAGGCCCTCTATCGTCTGCTGATCAAGCAGAGCTGGATCGCGTGAGCAAAGCGTTTTTAGACTACCGTGTTGCCGCAGCAAAAGCCTCTCATGATCGTGTAGAGGCGGTGCGAGAAGTCGTTGCGCGTTATCAAGATGGTGCGCAGATTTATGTTGGCGGTGTCACCATGATTACCGCTGATATGATCTCTTTCATTCGTAAAGATTTAGTGGTTTTTGGCGGCGCAGCACTGGCTTTTATGGTGTTAGTGCTTGGTGTGATCTTTCGTTCGCCTCGTTTTGTGATATTGCCTTTAATGACTTGCGTGAGTGCGGTTGTTATTACGCTGGGGCTTATTTGTTGGGCTGATTGGCATTTAACGGTTATCTCCTCTAACTTTGTCGCATTGCTTCTGATTATTGCTTTGGCAATTATTATTCACTTGGTTGTGCGTTATCGCGAATATGCGGCAGAGAACCCAGATTGGACGCAGAAAGAAGTCGTCTTTGCCGCCTGCCATTACATGATCAAACCTTGTCTCTACACTGCACTCACCACAATTGTGGCCTTTGTATCATTAGTGATTAGTGATATTCGCCCTGTGATGGATTTTGGCTGGATGATGACAATCGGCCTAGTCTTCGCGTTATTTTTAGCCTTTGCATTACTGCCTGCGGTATTGGTATTGCTGCCACGCGAAAACCTTACCCATGTTCAAGCGTCTGTTTCGCGTAAGCCCTTAACAGCCTATTGCGCGCAAGCCGTTGAAAAGCTGGGTAATGGTGTGTTGCTATTGGCACTGGTTGTTTTAGCTGCAAGCGTTTGGGGGATCTCACGCCTGCAGGTTGAAAACCGGTTTGTTGACTACTTCCACGAAAAAACAGAAATTTATCAAGGTTTAACCCTCATTGATCAAAAGCTCGGTGGCACCACCTCTCTGGATATTGTGTTATCGCCAGAAGCCGCAACGGCATTGCAGGTTTCTTCTGTAGAATTTGAAGCGACAGCTGAAGAAGATGACCCCTTTGGTGAAGTGGAAGAAGATCCTTTTAGTGATGCAGCGGCCCCTGAAGATGAGTTTGGCTTAGATGACAGCGATGAATTTGGTGAGCTGGATGCTTTTGCAGAAGAGGGCAGCTCGGGGAGTAGCCAAAGCCAAAAAAGCGTTTGGATGACCGTAGCGGGCTTACAGCTTGTTGAACAAATCACCGATTACCTCGATGCTTTGCCTGAAGTAGGGAAAGTGCAGTCCCTTGCGACCCTCTATAAAGTGGGTAAAGACATCAATGGGAGTTTGAATAATTTTGAGCTAGCCTTGATGGAGCGTTCATTATCTGATGATGTGAGTCAGGTGCTGGTTTCGCCTTATCTTGATACGCAGTCTGATCAAACACGTATTACCATGCGCATTATTGATACTTATCCAGGCTTACAGCGCGCAGAATTAGTAGACCGTATTCGGCGCGATATCAGCCAAATGCAGGGTGTTGATGGCGATCATATTCGTTACAGCGGTTTGTTAGTGTTGTACAACAATATGCTACAAAGCCTTTTTAGTTCCCAGATTGTGACGCTAGGGGCGGTCTTTCTCGGTATTGGCATTATGTTCTTATTGCTGTTCCGTAGTCTGTTAATCGCGATTGTGGCAATTATCCCGAATATGCTGGCCGCTGCATCAATCTTAGGTGTAATGGGGATTGCTGGGATTCCCTTGGATATGATGACCATTACTATTGCCGCGATTACAGTCGGTATTGGTGTAGACGATACCATCCATTACATCCACCGCTTTAAAACGGAGTTAGCCAAAGACGGGGAGTATATGGCTGCAATGCATCGTGCTCATCGCTCCATTGGGCGGGCGATGTATTACACCTCGATTATTATTATCTTTGGCTTTGGCATCATGGTGCTATCGCAATTTATTCCTACTATTTATTTTGGTGTTTTAACGGGCTTTGCCATGCTGGCCGCATTGTCGGGCGCGCTATTATTACTGCCGCAACTGATTTTGCTCACTAAGCCATTTAAAGTGCCCGCGCAATAATAATGAGCTGATTGA
>CALIUX010000037.1 GCA_938048505.1 uncultured Pseudomonadales bacterium | reverse complement strand
GTCACGTATTTAACACCAAATGCCCAAGGCCGAATAACACTTGAGCAGGTGCGCAATGCGGCACGAGCTGATACACGCTTAGTGGTGTTAATGCATGTGAATAACGAGCTGGGCAGCATTAACCCTATTACAGAAATTGCCGATTTTTGTCGTGCCAATGATTGCTATTTACATGTGGATGCTGCGCAAAGTGTTGGCAAATTGCCCGTTGATGTAAACGCTTTAGGCGCGCATACCTTATCGCTTTCTGCGCATAAATTTTATGGCCCTAAGGGTATTGGTGCGTTGTATGTTCAACGCGAGCCGCAGGTCGAATTAGCGGCTCAAATTCATGGTGGTGGGCATCAGCGCGGAATGCGTTCTGGCACACTAGCAACCCACCAAATAGTAGGGCTAGGAGCTGCAGCTGAGCAAGCAGCTAAAAAGCTGAACGCAGATATGACGCATTTAGCTCAGTTACGCGCTGCCTTTTTGTCTGGTTTAAAAGATTTAGATGGCTGGCATCGTAATGGCTGTAGTGAGCCACGCAATACATCGGATAGTGCATCAAGCCGCGAATTAGAGAATGTGGATAGCATTCTGAATATCAGCTTTGAAGGTGTCGATGGCGAAACGTTATTGACAGCACTGCGTGAACTGGCGCTATCAACCGGTTCTGCTTGTACATCGGCAAGTGTTGATCCTTCGTATGTGCTGAGTGCTCTAGGGGTACCGCCTGTACTCGCACATGCTTCGTTACGTTTTAGTTTTGGGCGCTATACAACTCTTAATGAAGTTGAATATGCGGTACAAAAAGTAGTTTCAACGGTCAGTGCATTACGTTCACGCCGTTTTTAAACGGATCTGTTAAACAGATTAAGAGATTTAGGTAAACAATTATGTCGCAAGACCAAACAGCCAGCGCCTCACAGGTGCAAATAGACGATGCGATCAGCAAAGAATATGCGGCAGGCTTCATCACAGACATCGAATCTGAGACGCTTGCTCCCGGTTTAAATGAAGACGTTATTCGTTTTATTTCGGCTAAAAAAGGTGAGCCAGAATGGTTGCTTGAATGGCGTTTAAAAGCGTATCAACAGTGGTTAGAAATGGATGAGCCTGAGTGGGCGCATGTTGACTACCCTAAAATTGACTTTAACGAATGCTCTTATTATTCAGCGCCCAAAAGCATGGAAGATGGCCCTAAAAGCCTCGATGAAGTTGATCCTGAATTAATCGAAACCTATAACAAGCTGGGTATTCCGCTGCATGAGCAACAAATGTTGGCGGGTGTTGCGGTAGACGCGGTATTTGATTCGGTTTCGGTTGCAACGACCTTTCGTGAAAACTTGAAAGAAGCAGGCGTTATTTTTTGCCCGATTTCTGAAGCAGTGCATGAATACCCAGAGCTGATTAAAAAATATTTGGGCTCCGTTGTGCCGGTTAAAGATAATTTTTATTCGGCATTAAATTGCGCCGTTTTTAGTGATGGCTCATTTGTATATATCCCTAAGGGTGTTAAATGCCCAATGGAATTGTCTACTTACTTTCGTATTAACGAAGCCAAGACTGGCCAGTTTGAGCGTACATTAATTGTTGCTGATGCAGGCAGTGAGGTGAGTTACCTCGAAGGTTGTACTGCACCTATGCGAGATGAAAATCAATTGCATGCTGCCGTTGTTGAATTAGTGGCACTTGATGATGCAAAAATAAAATATTCGACAGTGCAAAACTGGTACCCTGGTGATGCCGAAGGAAAAGGCGGTATTTACAATTTTGTAACCAAGCGTGGTATTGCACATACTAATGCGCGTATCTCATGGACACAGGTTGAAACCGGTTCTGCTGTCACATGGAAATACCCAAGCTGCATCTTAAAAGGGGATAACAGTGTGGGTGAATTTTATTCAGTGGCACTGACAAATAATTATCAACAGGCCGATACCGGCACAAAGATGATTCATTTAGGCAAAAACACTAAATCGACCATCATCAGTAAAGGTATTTCGGCTGGTAAAAGCTCTAACGCATACCGTGGCCTGGTACGTTTCAATTCAGGTGCAGAGGGTGCTCGTAATTTTACCCAATGTGATTCACTCCTAATTGGTAGCCAGTGCGCCGCTCATACCTTTCCTTACATTGAAAGTAAAAACCCACGTGCAGTGATTGAGCATGAGGCGACAACCTCAAAAGTGAGTGAAGATCAGCTCTATCTTTGTCAGCAGCGTGGCATCGAGCCCGAAAAAGCTGTATCGATGATTGTGAATGGCTTCTGTAAAGAAGTATTCAAAGAGTTGCCTATGGAGTTTGCGGTTGAAGCCGGTAAGTTACTAGAGGTGAGTCTCGAAGGCTCCGTCGGCTAGCTTAGCCATAGAAACTGCTAAACCCTATTTTTAAAGTATTTTTATAACGTATTTTTAATAAGGTGTATGAAGACAATAGCTTTTAGGCCATTGATCATGACAGCTTGAGATAAATAGTTTGAGATTGAAGAGTAATTAATAATGTTGACGATAAAAGAT
>CALIUX010000036.1 GCA_938048505.1 uncultured Pseudomonadales bacterium | reverse complement strand
AAACTGCGCAACCGCACTGATAAAGAGTGGCTCATCAAATTGATGAAGCCACTCAGCTAGCGAATCATTGTCATATTGAGAGGTCATGATCGATCGTTTGAATCACCCGTTATAGCACTAACGTTGGCGGCTTGAGCATGCCCTTCCTCCGCACGAGTGACATGGCTTTGAACAATTAGCGCCTTAAGCTCAGCAAGCTCCTGACGGATATTATGCAGCTCATTAATCTCTTCTTCATGATGCTCATCCGCTTCATCTTGATTTAGCTTTTGGCGCTCTTCCTCCAAGACATTCACAACAATACCAATCACCATATTTAAAAAAGCAAAGGCCGTAAAGAAGATAAACGTTAAATAATAGACCCAACTAAAAGCATATGTCTCTTGCGTTTCATACATGACATCAGTCCAGTCCTCAAAGGTCATAACACGAAAAAGAGTCAGCATGCTGATTGCTATATCGCCCCATAAAACTGGGTTGATTTTGGCAAAAAATGTACTGCCTATTGCAGCATATATATAAAAAATGATGAACATAAGCAGCATAACGTAGCTTAGCTGCGGCAAGGCTTTAACAAGGGAGTTGAGCAATACTCTGAGCTCTGGAATGATCGAAACCATTCTGAGCACCCTAAAAATACGAATCAAACGGCCAACTACCGCCATTTCAGAATTATCAATAGGGATTAAGCTAACGGTAACAATCAAGGCATCAAAAATATTCCAACCGTTTTTAAAAAAATCCCGTTTAACTGGCTCACCCAAAAAGCGAATAACCAGCTCGACTAAAAAGATAAAGGTAATCAACCAGTCCAGTACCACAACCAATTGATTAACAAACGGTGGTATAGGATAGGTTTTTACGCCAATTACTAAAGCAGAGAAAATAATAATACCAATAACAAACCATTCAAAAATTTTGTTATGACGAATCAAATAAAAAATATTGCTATTGTGGATTTCACTCATACCACTACCACTCATTACCACAAACCTTAAAAAAACACTAAAATTAAAGACACAAAAAAGCCGCCAACATCACACCTTCCGATATGGCGTTAACGGCTCTTAGGATATTTACTGACTACGGTAATTGTCAGCCTGTAAAAAGAAACGCACTCAAGCGTAAAACACACTCATAAGTAAATGGGTGTATGTCAAACAAATATCTTTACTGAAAACGCCAAGTCGTCCCATCTTTAGAGTCTTCTAACACAACACCTTGTGCGAGCAGCTCATCACGAATTTCATCAGAACGCGCCCAATTTTTATTCGCCCTAGCATCTAATCGCTCGGCAATGAGTGCTTCGACCTGCTCCTCATCAATGGAACTTGAAACACTCGATTGAAACCATTCAGCGGGATCTTGTTGCAGTATCCCCATTAAGTTTGCCGCTGCGAGCAGCTCACTTTTTAAGTAGGCTAAATCAGCGCCTTCGCCTTTATTGATCTGCTTAGCAAGCTGATGCAGCTCACTGATTGCCAAGGGGCTGTTAATATCGTCCAACAGGGCTTGGTAAGCGGCAGAAGCCTCAATATTCACAGGAACGCACTCTAGATCATCAACCTTCTTTAGTGCGCCGTATAACGTATCAAGGCTAGCCGATGATTGTGTCAATAAGTCTGCCGAGAAGTCTAATTCACTGCGATATTGCGCAGAAAGCAGTGCAAAACGAATGACCTCGCCCTTGAACTGATCGAGCAAATCACGCACAGTCTTGAAATTGCCCAAGCTCTTGGACATTTTTTCGCCGTCGATATTAATATAGCCATTATGCATCCAGTATTTTACATACTGCTCGCCATCGTGAGCACACTCGCTCTGGGCTACTTCATTCTCATGGTGCGGAAAAATGAGGTCGCGTCCACCGCCATGAATATCAATGGTATTACCTAGGTGCTTTTCAATCATGGCCGAACACTCAAGGTGCCAACCTGGGCGCCCTCTACCCCACGGGCTTTCCCAGCCAGGCTCATCTTCTGACGAGGGCTTCCACAAAACAAAATCACCAGCATATTGCTTGTAAGATGCCACATCTACGCGTGCACCTTCCAGCATAGCATCTAAGCTTTGGCCGCTTAGCTTTCCGTAATTATCCATAGACTTCACGTCAAACAAGACGTGCCCTTCTGATGCATAGGCGTGTTTTTTATCGACTAGCGTCGCCACCATTTGAATCATGTCATCAACATGATGAGTTGCATACGGCACGATTGTCGGCTGCAGGTTATTCAGCGCTGCCATATCACGCTCAAACTCGGCTGCATAACGTTGAGACAAGCCCTCGATTGTTTCATTGTTTTCACGAGCAGCTTTCATGATTTTATCGTCAATATCGGTGATATTGCGAGCATAAGTCACCGAAGAGTACTGACTTTGTAAAATTCTAAACAAGGTATCAAACACAACCACAGGGCGTGCATTACCAATATGCACGTAGTTGTAAACCGTCGGTCCGCAAACGTACATCCGCACATCGCTGCTATCGACTGGTTCAAAAGATTCCTTCTTTCGTGTTTGCGTATTGTATATGACTAAACTCATATTACTTCTCTATGTGTGGCCATCACGCCGTTAACGTGACAACATCATTTGGGGCACTATTTGATGCTAAAAAAGTAGCTGGGGTTGATGCAAGATAACGCTTAAAAGAGCGCTATTTGCCATCATTCCACGTGTCTCTCAAGCCGATAGTGCGGTTAAACACGAGCTCCTGAGAACGGCTATCGCGGCAGAAGTACCCTTCGCGCTCAAATTGGTAAGCCGCTCCAACTTTAGCCTCCAGCAACCCTTTTTCACCCACGCAACCGGTCACGCTGACTAAGCTTTCTGGGTTAATGGATGCGAGGAAGTCTTTGTCGCCAGCATCTGGTGAAGGGTCATTAAACAAACGCTCATACAATTTGACATCAAACGTCGCGTTATCATGCGCTGCAACCCACTGAATAACCCCTTTTGGCTTGATGCCATCTTCTGGGTTATTCCCAACGGTATTTTCTATAATGCGTGCATGAACGGCAATAATCTCGCCCGCATCATTTTTAATGGCCTCATCTGCCTCAATG
>CALIUX010000035.1 GCA_938048505.1 uncultured Pseudomonadales bacterium | reverse complement strand
ACGTGCTACGCCATGCTCTCCCGCAAACCAAATGAATCCCGTTTTATCTTGCAAAATAGTATTGGCTGAATGCACAGCATTGTCTTTACCTGCGCGACCATCTAGTAACTGTGCAAAGCGAATGGGGTTAGGTGGGGCTTGGGGTGGTGTTTGAGACGGTGTTTTGGCAACCACCGTATTGGGTAAGAGGGCGCTTGATAAGACCCCAACCGTAAAAACCATTGCATAGGCTAATATGCAAGCGGAAAGGCTTCGCAAACGAGCTGCAGTGCACGCCATAACGGTTATTGCTTTGACCTCACATGGGAGGCCAAGCGTATTTTTAGGATTATTCTTAACATGATTGTAAAAATCGTTTCGATTCTAACCATGAAAAAGGTTGCCTTCAATAGATTGTGAGCTGATCAAGCTATCATATCGTAGAAATTATATTCCCCCAATATTGATTCGCAATGGGGTCTTGATATCTTGTTAATTAAAATCATAGCCTATAAAGGCGCATGTTTAGTAAATTCAGCCACTAACATACGCCTTTCTATTGCAGAGTATAAGCTCTGGTGAGTAGAAATTATGGTGTTGTATCCACAAGACTTATTTCTGACGTAACCGAATGATGCTTGAGTGGCCAATTGCTTTATAGGCTGCCATTGGGTCATCTCCTGCTTCGGTAAATGCTTTATAGATATCTGCCGATGCTTCGGTAATCCTACCAGCATGGTAAGAACCAGCAGCAAAATTCGTCAAATTCTGCACAAAGCACTGTTTTACGTGTTCTTGTTCAGCCAGTTTTCTGCCCAAGTCTTTACTGCCATAAAAAGGGATGAAAGGTTCTTGACCGGTTGTAGGCAGCGTCTCTATGCCGTAAAGCCGACCATTGTCGATGGCATCAACAATTAAACCTTCTTTACCGTTTGGCCCTAAGCCTTTTGCTACAACTTTTCCTGCTACTCTTTTGCGGGGTAGGCCTTGGTAATCAAAATCATCTAGTGCAAAAAGCGGACTAATGGCATACCGATGGCAGCTATCACATGATAGGTGATCGCCTGCTAACTCGTAATATTTTGTCGGTGTTAATAGGCCTTGCTCGTAAAGTGGATCTATAACAGATGCTATTTGTTGTTTGATTTCTTCTGATGCTGAGGGTTCTGGAGGGAACGTCTGACATAAAAGGTTCCGGCGTACAAAGAGAGCTTTACCTATTGGTATTGCAGTCGCCTTATCTCCGATGGTGAATAACCCTGTGGTCAGTATTCCGCCTCGTTCATCAGTATCGGTCTGTACAAAGTCGTTTGGGTTATCGCTGTTACTTGGAATGCCATAATAGTCTGCCAAAGTACTATTTAGAAACGTGTAGTCGGCTGATAAAAGATCTGAAAAGGGCGCACTTGGTGTATAAAAAACATGCTTAACCAAGTGGCTTACTTCTTCCATCATGGCGTCATAAACATCTTCATTGACATTCTTATCTTGATGTAATTGATAGGCGCTCAATAAGCCATAGGCTTGAAGCCATATAAATGCAAAGTGTTTGACCTGCGCTTGCCCGCGCTCAGAATGAATGAGTCTCTCTATATGTTCTTCTCGCACATCTGCGTCTAAAGCTCACCTTTTCTGGCCGCATCGTATAAGTCTTTATCGGGGCCTGCACCGCTGTAAATATAAGCGAGTGCTGTGGCATATTCAAAGCTGTCTAAGCTGCCGCCAGCGACAATGCCAATTTCTAAACGGTACAAAAAGGCAGTTGAGGTAAATAAAAGGTTTATCGCTTTTACAATAGCTTCATCAACTGAAGTACTCACGAGAATAGCTGCGTGCATGCTTTTGTATTCATCATCAGTCAGTGGCCGGCGGTAGGTGAGAGGCGCCAAGGTGGATAACACATAATCGGCTACATCGGACACGCTGCCCTTTTGGTGATTGGGTATTCTCGTTGCTACCCATTCTGATTCACTAATGGTTTGGATATTTTGGTGAACTTTGAGAAAAGCTTCTTCTTCGATTGATGGTAGAGAAGGGGAGCCATGGTAGCCAAGCAACTCATTGTCTTGTAGCGCAACAGGAACATCCTCTCCTAATATTAGGCTGATACTGTTGTAAAATTCCCTTGTTGTGAGTGGTTTAGGATAACTTATGCCTTTAGTGATTTCTGTATCGCTACTTTGGCTTGATGAAGATACCGAACTTGATGATTCAGAAATTTCACTATGATTTGAGGCACTGCTACTGGAAGAGCTATTATTGATCGGTGTGATAATGATTCCTGCTCCATCGCAAGCAGCGAGTGCCAGCGTCATAGCAAAAATAGGGATAGAGCGAACAACAGGGGTAAAACGAGTAATAGGATTAAAGCGCATAATACAACTCCTTGGCTTATTAAGTGATGGTTTAACTAGTGGTTTGACATGACTTGTTTGGCATTACTTACAGCTTTTTGTGCAAGTGCTTAGTTGGTTACGTCTTTTTGTTTCCATGTTAATCATTGTCCGGCAATATCTTGAGGTCTGATGTGACTGACTTCACACTCGAGCCTGAACGGTGCATTCTTCCAAAATTCATGGGTTTTGATGGCGTGGTTTTGCCGTTCTTTAGCATTAGGCCAGATTGTAAATTGGGTGTTCTCACTGCTCTGAGTGTTCGCCTTTCAGCTTTCTATTAGTTGGTGCTGTATGGATGATATACGTTTAAATCACGTAGATTTTCAATGATTCTTAGCGCTCTGAGCGGTTGTGGTACACTCCATTCCCATTCGTGGCGAGCCCCATGCTCACAATACGCCAATAACACGGCCAACAATACAAGAGTCTCCTTTGAATAATACCGCTCCCCCTGTAGCTGATACCGCAACTGATACCGTCGTTGATAAAGTAGTTGATAAAGAAATTGATAAAGAAATTGATACTAAAGCCGATAATACAGCCGATGCGCCTAAAACCCGTTTTAGTGAGCTTGCCCTAGCGCCTGAATTACAGCGCGCAATTGATGATTTGGGCTTTGAGTTTTGCTCGCCTATCCAAGCAGAATCATTGCCTTATAGTTTGGCTGGGCACGATGTATTGGGTAAAGCACAGACCGGTACGGGTAAAACAGCTGCTTTTTTGGTGCAGGTGGTCAATGAGCTCATTACCGTTCCAGCCTCTGAGGAGCGTTATGCTGGTGAGGCAAGAGCGTTGATTGTTGCGCCGACTCGTGAGCTTGTGATGCAAATTGCAGAAGATGCTAAGGCGTTGACTAAACATACAAATCTGAATGTCCACACGCTTGTGGGCGGGATGGATTATGATAAGCAGCGCCGCCAACTGCATAATGAATTTGTCGATATTATGGTCGCGACGCCTGGCCGAATGTTGGATTTCCGTGAGCGCAAAGATGTGTATCTCGATACGGTTGAAATCTTGGTGATTGATGAAGCCGATCGTATGCTCGATATGGGTTTTATTCCGCAGATGCGCCAAATTGTACGCTACACGCCACGCAAAACGCACAGACAAACGTTAATGTTTTCTGCAACGTTTACAGAAGAAGTCATGCGCTTGTCAGAGCAGTGGATGCATGAGCCTCAGCATGTTGAAATTGCCTCCAAATCTGTTGCGACCGATACTGTTGAACAGCATATTTATATGGTGGCGGGGGATGAGAAATTCACATTACTCTACAACATGCTCCAAACGATTAGCTCTGAAACGACAATTGTCTTTGCCAATCGTCGTGATGAATGCCGAAAGCTATTTGATTATCTGAATGCGTATGGCATTAAAGCGGGCTTGCTGAGCGGCGAAATTGACCAAAATAAACGCGTTAAAACTCTTAATGGATTTAAAGAGGGTAAGCTAAATGTATTAGTCGCCACGGATGTTGCGGGGCGGGGTATTCACATTGATGACGTTACCCATGTCATTAACTACTCCTTGCCAGAGGAGCCCGAAGATTATGTTCATCGTATTGGTCGCACGGGTCGTGCGGGTAATACCGGTGCCTCAGTGAGTTTTGCGTGTGAAGATGATGCTTTTCGTTTGCCCGCGATAGAAACCTTACTTAAACGTAAAATTACCAATGAAGTGCCGCCAGAAGAGCTCTTAGCAGAATTACCTGAGCCAAAGTCGCCATTGCCTGAACAAAAACGCCGACCACAAGGCGGTGGCCGCAATCATGGCAGTCGCAGCCATAATGGTCGGGATCGACATCGAGGTAATGGGCGAGGTAATAATCGCCGTTAACCTCCTTAGCTTTAGCTGATAACTCTTATTGAAAGTAGCTGTATGCTACGATCTGAATAGCTTGTTCAGTCGAGCGTGCATTGTACGCTGGCTGAACCAAAGGAAATTAAAGCACTATGCCCAAAAAGCGCCTGCATCAAAATCAAAATACATCTAAGCGCCAGATCATTGGCATTATTGGTGGGTCGGGGTTTGGTGATTTTGGGCCTTTGAAGTGTTTGGATGATCAAAATGTGGTGCCTTCTCGCCAGCGGATCGAAACGCCCTACGGCTATGCTGAAGATATTCTGGTGGGGGTGCTCACTGGTGCAAGTAGTTCAGAGAATGAAAGCAGCCCCATTATTGTATTTATGCCGCGCCACGGCCATGAGCATCGCTTGCCTCCGCATAAAATCAATTACCGTGCGAATATTTGGGCACTAAAATCACTGGGTGTTACGAATATTATTGCGATTAATGCCGTGGGTGGCATAGGCAAAAACTGCCCGCCAGGTGCGATAGTGATTCCCGATCAGCTCATCGATTACAGCTATGGTCGTGAGCACACCTATGCTGATCAATTGACCGATGATATTAATCATATAGATTTTGGTCAGCCCTATGAACACAAGACACGTTCATGGCTATTAGCTGGCGCAAAACGCTTGGGTTTGGCTGTAGAAGCTGAAGGATGCTATGCCTGTACGCAAGGCCCTCGCCTTGAAACTGCTGCGGAAATCCAGCGTCTGAAGCGAGACGGTAATACCCTGGTGGGTATGACAGCTATGCCTGAGGCAGCGCTCGCAAAAGAGCTTGATTTGGCTTACGCCTCCGTATGCATTGTGGCAAACTGGGCCGCAGGGCTATCGAGTGAACCGATTTCGCTGGCCGATATTCACCAGGTACTTGATCAGACAACCGATACCGTCAAATCACTGTTGGTTGATGTGTTGAGTGATATGTAGCCTGAAATGATGTTTCTGGAAGTGATTCTTCTTGAAATGATTGTTGTTGATGCTTTGATGGGGGTGGCTGATGAGCGAAACTCAGTGTAGTCGTAGTGAAAGTGATAATTTGTTAGAAAATAGCGATTCGTTAAAGAAGCCACATATTACTGGCAGCTGCCTATGTGGTGAAGTGCAATATGAATGCGTTGATAATTTCAAAGCGTTCCACTTTTGCCACTGCCATCAATGCCAGAAGATCTCGGGTGGCGCCCATGTGGCGAACTTATTCCTGCCTGATACTGATCTTTCATGGGTTGCAGGCAGTGAGAATATTCAACGGTATGATGTACCAGGCCGTCATATCAGCAATGCCTTTTGTACTCAGTGCGGCTCTTCTGTACCTTACCGTACGCAGTCTGGCCCCTATTTTATTGTGCCTGCTGGCTTGCTTGAATCTGCTCCAACAAGCTGTAAACCTCAAGATAATATTTTTTGGGACGAGCGTGTGAGCTGGTATGAAGAGGGGCTGACTACCACAAAATATCCAGGTATGCCTGAAGATTAAGCTGGCTTGCTCAGCCGAGACAACTCTTAACCAGTCTAAAACGGCTCTTTATGCGTAACGAGGCTATTATTTATCGGTAAATGGCCTTTACAGGTAAATGGCCTTTGCAGGTAAATGGCCTTTGCAGGTAAACTCTCGCCTTTTATTTACCTCCTAATGCATTAGGCTATTGGATTTTTCTATGGAAAACCTCGCCGAGCTGACATCAGAAGCTCTTAAATTGGTGGCTGGCGCAAACGATTTGCCAGCTCTTGATGCCCTACGCGTTGAGTATCTTGGCAAAAAAGGTCAGATCACTGCGCAATTAAAAACACTGGGCAAGCTCAGTGCCGAAGAGCGCCCTGCTGCTGGCGCAAAAATTAACGAAGCTAAAGTACAAGTGCAAGATGCGATTAATGCGCGCCGTGAAGCGCTTGAATCCGCTGCGATTAATGCGCGCCTCGCATCTGAAGCGTTGGATGTGACATTACCGGGTAGGGCGTCTGAATCCGGTAATCTGCACCCTGTTACGCGTACACTCAATCGCATCGAAGACATCTTTACCCGCGCTGGCTACAGTGTGGAGCAGGGGCCAGAAGTAGAAGATGACTTCCACAACTTTGAAGCCCTCAATATCCCTTCGCATCATCCTGCTAGAGCTATGCACGATACGTTTTATGTCGATGATCATCACGTGCTGCGTACGCATACGTCACCGGTGCAAATTCGTACCATGCTCAATCGTAAAGGCCCTTTAAAGGTCATTTGCCCTGGCCGCGTTTACCGTTGTGATTCCGATTTGACGCATACCCCGATGTTTCATCAGGTAGAGGGTTTAGTTGTTGACAGTGATGTCAGCTTTGCGGATTTGAAAGGGGTTGTTGCACAATTCTTGCGCACATTTTTTGAAGCGGATGTACCGGTGCGTTTTCGCCCCTCTTATTTCCCGTTTACAGAGCCTTCTGCAGAAATGGATATTCAGTGTACGCATTGCCAAGGTAAAGGCTGCCGTATTTGTAAAAAGACCGGTTGGCTTGAAGTGGGTGGCTGCGGAATGGTGCACCCTAATGTATTTAAAGCCTGCGACATGGACCCAGAAACCGTATCGGGTTTTGCCTTTGGTATGGGCGTAGAGCGTCTAGCGATGCTGCGCTATGGCATCAATGACTTGCGGATGTTCTTTGAAAACGACCTCGAATTTTTACAACAGTTTTAGCGAGCTTAGCACCGAGTCAGTTATGACTGCGCAAGCGGGCCTACGAATAAAAGATAGTTATTATGAAAATAAGTGAAGCGTGGTTGAGAGAGTGGGCAAACCCCTCTATCAATACAGAAGAGTTAGTCGCACAAGTGACCATGGCCGGTTTAGAAGTGGATGCCGTCGAACCTGTTGCCGGTGCCTTTACGGGTGTTGTAGTGGGTAAGATTGTGAGTGTTGCGGCTCATCCAGATGCCGAAAAATTACGCGTTTGCCAAGTTGAAGGGCATGCCGAAGGGATTAAACAAGTGGTTTGTGGTGCACCCAACGCACGCGAAGGCTTAGTCATACCCTTTGCCACGATTGGGGCAAAATTGCCCGGCGACTTTAAAATTAAAAAAGCAAAATTACGTGGCGTAGAATCATTTGGGATGTTGTGCGGCCAAACCGAGCTGGCGTGTGGTGACGATGATAGCGGCCTTTGGGAATTACCCAGTGAGGCGCCAGTTGGCCACGATCTGCGTGAATACCTTGATCTGGATGACAATATTTTAGAGCTAGATCTTACCCCCAACCGTAGCGACTGTTTAAGTGTAAGAGGCATTGCGCGCGAAGTCTCTGTGCTGAATACCTGTGATTATCATGCACTGAAAATTACCCCCGTTGCTGCGCAGCATCAAGAAGTTCGTAGTGTGACGCTCGAGGCGTCAGCCGCGTGCCCGCGTTATGTTGGCCGCCTGATTAACAAGGTTAATAATCAAGCCGCTACACCAACATGGATGGTTGAAAAGCTTCGTCGTGCAGGCATTGCCAGCTTAGGACCTATTGTTGATGTCACCAACTATGTTTTGATCGAGTTAGGTCAGCCAATGCATGCCTTTGATGCGGAAAAAGTGCAGGGTGGTATCACTGTGCGTTTGGCCGAGCCAGGTGAGAAGCTCGCCTTATTAAATGAACAAACCATAACACTGCCTAGCAACGCTTTAGTGATTGCTGATGATGAGCAAGCATTGGCTTTTGCAGGTGTAATGGGCGGTCAGGCCTCTGCTGTGAATGAGCAGACCTCTGCAATTCTTCTAGAGTCTGCTTTCTTTGAGCCAACAGCCATTGCGGGCCGGGCACGTAATGTTGGCCTGCATACAGATTCTTCACACCGTTTCGAGCGAGGCGTTGACCCTCAATTGCAGCATCAAGCAATAGAGCGTGCTACGCAGCTAATCGTCGATATTTGTGGCGGAGAAGTGGGGGCAGTATTCGAACAGGTCAGTCAGGAGCATTTGCCAACGCCTGCTACGATTAAGCTGAATAAGCAGCGTTTAGCCAGAACATTAGGTTTGGCTTTACCTGACGAAGATGTAGTGAGAATGCTCACAGGTCTAGGCTTGGTGTTAGAGCAAGAAACCGAATTGGATTGGACGTTTATTGCGCCGAGTTATCGATTCGATATTGCGATAGAGGCTGATCTTGTTGAAGAGCTTGCTCGCTTATACGGCTATGACAAGCTACCTACCCGTACCCCTCAATTTGCTGATGAGTTGCCTGCCACGCCAGAGTCTACTGTTTCATTGCGCACATTAGCGGCGCGTTTAGTCACAAGAGGCTATCAAGAAGCGATCACCTATAGTTTTGTTGAGCCAAAGCTGAATGCCTACTTTGCTGAAGGGGCATCCGTTGTTACGCTGAAAAACCCCATCAGTGCCGACATGGCTGAAATGCGTACCAGTATACTGCCAGGATTGGTTCAAGCATTGCAGCATAATGTGAATCGCCAGCAAACGCGCATTCGCCTGTTTGAAAGTGGTTTAGTCTTTGCGCACGACCCTCATGCTAGCGCTGAAAAAACCTACCCGCAAACGCGTAAAATCGCCGGTTTACTCTACGGTGCGCGTGAAGAAAGTAGTTGGACGCAAGTTAAGCGTGATGTTGATTTTTACGATGTTAAAGGTGATGTTGAAGCGTTACTTGCAGCTACGGGTAATCAAAGCGCTTACCGTTTTGCTGCAGCGCAAAATGCACCGACTTACATGCATCCAGGCCAAACAGCGCAAGTCTTTCTTGATGATAAATTGGTGGGTTTTGTGGGCGCCCTTCACCCTACAACAGCTAAAAAGCTAGGCTTTAACAAAACCCTTTTTGTCTTTGAGCTATTGCTTGATGATGTACTGGGGGCCGCTATACCGGCTTTTTCACCTTTATCCAAATTCCCTGCTGTGAATCGTGATCTTGCAGTTGTAGTCAAAGAGGACGTTACGGCAGCTGATATCGAAGATGCGATTCGCGCTGCTGCGGGTGAGGACCTCAAAGCGGTGACATTATTTGATGTCTATGCGGGTGAGGGGGTTGAATCGGGCCATAAAAGCCTTGCGTATAGCCTAGTGTTTCAGCGTTTGAGTGAAACCCTTCAAGATGAAGTGATTCAGCAAGCCTTTGATAATATTGTCAAAACGCTCAATGAGCGCTATGGTGCAAGTCTACGTTAAGAAGCAACCCTGCCGGCTCTTACGTGCATGCATTAATAAATGCATGATATGGGGCGGCAGGTATGCACTGATTGTGGTGTGGCTTCATTGATGAGGATCATTTATGGCACACTCGTTAACCAAGCTAGAGCTTTCTGAAAAGTTACAGCAAGATTTGGGTTTTAGTCGCAAGGAATCGAAAGACGTTGTCGATTGTTTCTTTGATGAAATCGTTGCCGCATTAGAGTCAGGTGAGCAGGTCAAATTATCAAGCTTTGGTAATTTTGAGCTGCGTGACAAAAGCTCCAGACCGGGTAGAAACCCTAAAACCGGTGAATCATTCGATATAGAAGCGCGCAGGGTTGTTACGTTTAAAGCAGGCCGCAAACTACGTGATCGTATCGATCAAAACCAAAACATCGATCAGCCACAAAGCGGCGACTTATCAAATGGTATCTAAATAAAAGAGCACCGCTTCAATCTTTAAATTGCTTGCAAATTCAAGCAATTGGAGTAATATGACGCTCCGGTTGAAGCAGTTGATTTTATTCCTTCATCCATATCATTAAGTTTTCTTGCTTAATGTCTTATCGGGGCGTAGCGCAGTCTGGTAGCGCACCACACTGGGGGTGTGGTGGTCGTAGGTTCAAATCCTGCCGTCCCGACCATTTCATGTACCTTTCTGGTTAGTATCGTTCAGCATAGAAAAATTTTATTTGATTTAGCACGACTCCCCATAGTCCGCTCAATATCTAGCTGAAATTGCCGTCGATTATCGACTCAGTCAATATGACACCAGCTCTTTAAATGGCCAAAGAATGATCCGCTTGATAGATTTCGGTTCTTGTGAGCTCGTTTGAATGGAATTCTTAGCCCGGTGTACTACCCATAGCACTTACGCACTTACATCACCTGCCTAAGCATACTTTATTAAGGCCTTATTTTACTTTATCAGAGTATAAAGCGCTTCAATTAGGTACAATGCCCGCCGTTTTGATATTTGGGGTGTTTACAGAACACCCAATAGCCCATTTTGTAAATTTGTATAGGTTGCTGTACAAGCTAAGGTATACGTTATGGCTGATGCCAATTTTCTTCAACAAATCCAGCAGCGAAGAACCTTCGCCATTATCTCTCACCCAGATGCCGGTAAAACCA
The DNA here is from genome assembly GCA_938048505.1 of uncultured Pseudomonadales bacterium. GTDB lineage: Bacteria > Pseudomonadota > Gammaproteobacteria > Pseudomonadales > Cellvibrionaceae > Marinagarivorans. Next base: position 1,448 of record CALIUX010000035.1, on the reverse strand, counting down.
CTATTACTGAAAAGCTGCTGCTATGGGGGCAGGCTATTCAGGTTGCGGGGTCGGTTAAGGGTAAAAAGGGTGCCCATGCTAAGTCAGACTGGATGACCATGGAGCAAGAGCGTGGTATTTCGGTTACATCTTCGGTGATGCAGTTTCCGTACAAAGACCGTATCGTTAACTTACTCGATACACCAGGCCACGAAGATTTCTCTGAAGATACCTACCGAACATTAACGGCTGTTGATTCGGTCCTGATGGTGATCGATGGCGCAAAAGGTGTTGAGGATCGCACCATTAAACTTATGGAAGTATGCCGCTTGCGTGACACACCCATTTTGTCGTTCATTAACAAAATGGACCGTGATATTCGCGATCCTATTGAGGTTCTAGACGAGGTCGAAGACGTTCTTAAAATCGCTGCAGCGCCTATCAATTGGCCTTTAGGGATGGGTAAAGAATTTAAAGGTGTATATAACTTATACACTGATACGATTCATGTCTTCCAGCAAGGTCAGGGCCACACCATTCCGGATGATATTCAAATCAAAGGGCTTGATAGCCCTGAAGCGGCAGCGCTTTTAGGCCCTTATATTGATGATGCCAGAGAAGAGATTGAGTTGGTGCGGGGCGCAACGCATGAATTTGACATTGAATCTTACTTGAAAGGCGAGCTGACCCCTGTTTTTTTTGGCACCGCGTTAGGGAATTTTGGTGTGCGTGAAATGCTAGATGGTTTTGTTGAGTGGGCACCTAAGCCGTTGTCTCGTCCCGCAGCAACGCGTGAAGTGCAGCCCGATGAGCCTAAATTCAGTGGCTTTGTATTTAAAATTCAAGCGAATATGGACCCTAAACACCGTGATCGCATTGCATTTATGCGTGTTTGCTCCGGCCGTTATGATCAAGGCATGAAAATGCGCCATGTTCGATTAGGGAAGGATGTTCGAATTAGCGATGCAGTAACCTTTTTGGCTGGCGATCGGAGTGCAGTAGAGCAGGCTGTGGCAGGTGATATTATTGGCTTACACAATCACGGCACTATTCAAATTGGCGATGCTTTTAGTGAGGGTGAAGGCCTTAAGTTTACGGGTATACCTCACTTTGCCCCAGAGCTTTTTCGCCGGATTCGCTTGAAAGATCCGCTCAAAACCAAGGCATTGCAAAAAGGTTTACAGCAGCTTTCAGAAGAGGGGAGTACGCAGGTTTTCTTCCCCCAAAACAACAATGATATTGTTGTAGGTGCTGTTGGTGTACTGCAATTCGAAGTGGTTGCTTATCGTCTGAAAGACGAATACAAGGTTGAAGCAATCTATGAGCCTGTTAACGTGAATACTGCACGTTGGGTTGATTGTGATGATGATAAAAAGTTTGATGAATTTAAGCGCAAATGTGCCGACAACCTCAGTATTGATGGCGGTGGCCATTTAACTTACCTTGCACCAACGCGAGTAAATTTGCAG
>CALIUX010000034.1 GCA_938048505.1 uncultured Pseudomonadales bacterium | reverse complement strand
GTTCGGAAGCGCCCCATACGTAATGTTAAATTATTGGTCGCAGCATAACTGACGTAGCCCCATGCTAATTCAGTTGCATAGTCATCTTCTCCGCGGCTAATAATCTGGCCGGTTACACTGGTTTTATCACTCAATCTTGCTTGAGCTTGTAGTCCAAAGAGGCTGTCATTGTTAAAAGAAAGGTCGTCGGTGTAGTCTAAAATATCCTCTTCTTCTCCACGGTTATTTTCAAATTGCTTTAGGGCAATGCCGCCTGTCGCACTCAAAAAGCCATTAAATTCGAGATCAGCAGCATGGCTGACTAGGCTAGTAGGTGCTGCAAACGCGGCGCCAATTATCAGTGGCAGATAACGCATAATAAATCCTGTATTAAAAGTAATACCTTCATCGGCCGTAAGGCTTAAATCCGATTTTAGGGGTTAAGTAAAAAGTTAGGGTCTGAAAGAATGAGTGTAATCAAATTGCCTAGACGTTTTACCGCTAGGCAAGCTAATCGGAAATGGCTCTGCTTTCTGTATAGCATCCACCAGAGCCTTATTCAAATCATTGTGTCGAGATTTCTGTGTTAACTTGATATTAAGAATGTTGCCTTTATTTCCTAATGTAATAGACGCAGAAACTTTACCCTTGAGCTTCATACTCTTTGCCCAATAAGGATACTCAACATTGTCGCTTAAATATTTTTTTAAATCATTATCTGAAACGGCTAACTTTCGTTGCGTTTCTTTTAAGGGTAAAAATTTCTTTAAATCAGAACTGATGTTTTTCTGCGAAGTACCTTTTTGATTTAAAGAAAAAGTATGTTGATATTGAAATGTGATAGGGCCTGAAACTTTTCTGGGCCAGTAAGTGTTGGGAATATCAATGGTTTGAATCGCATCGATCACAGCATCTGCTAACAAGCCTGCATAAGTCGGTTTAAAGGTAAGAATTTTGGGCGCTTTCAATTTTTTATCAAGCTCAAAGGTGACCGTAACGTCGCCTTCTTGTTTAAGTTGTTTTGCCCATGCAGGGTATTCGACGGCTTGACGGATTGCATTGAATAATCGCCATTCAAATATTGCATTAGCTTGCTGAGTTGTTGGCTTGGGCTGTGTCGGTGATGTATTGCGTTTTTTTGTATTTTTAGGTGGTTTAACTATTTCAACTGGTGCTTGCTGTACAGCTACACGAGAGTCTTTTTTGGGTATAGCGGTTTTAGGTATCGTTGATGTTGCAGAAGTGAGCCTCTCGATAACATTGGGTGTGTCAGAGCGTCTCCCTGAATTATTAGCATTACTGGTTGGGCGTGTTTGAGTGGCCACTTGAGTAGTGATGGCTGCAGTAGTTTGTGTAACGGTAGATACCGAAGGCTTTGGTGGTACTTTATTGGGGCTAGGTTTTGGCGTCGGTAATTTTAGTGCAATTTCGTCATTGGTTTGATTGCTATCAAGCTCAGTGTCTTTGGCATTCTTTTTCTTGTTTGCATCGCTAAGTGCTTCATCACTCTTTTGGGTTTGCCATTCTTTTAATAATCCCAAACGGCTTTCATCCATTTTTAATGTTTTAAATGCAATTAACTTGTCTTGACTATGCTCCCCTTCATGCCCTTGCAGCATATTGCTTCGAAAGCGACGAGAAGGCGGCACACTACCTATCCAAATATTGGATAAATAATTAAACAATGTTTTACCCTGGCTGCGTTGTGCAACAGCATTGTTAATTGAGATCAGCGTGTCTTTTCCATCAAATACGATATCAATGGTATCGCCCTTTGTTAAAGGTGTTTTAGGTAGTTGGGTGAAATCAATGAGTGCTTGCATATCAAAGTTGGCAGGCAATTTTTGGTTGTTACTTGCCAGCTCCCTTTGCCAAACTAAGTTAAAGTTTTGAGCGGTCCAACGTTTGGTTATGATTTTTAAACGAAAGCGAGCCGGTGCGGTGGCTTTTTGGCATGCTTCAGCCGTTTGACATGAGAGCGTGGTTGTGTGGGATACCCAGTAATAATCTTTGCCCATGTGATCATAGGCATCAATACCGTTTAACGGGAGATTGTCTGTTGCGCTAACCCAGCTAGACAAGCTAATAATAAGGACCATCAGCAAATAGCGCATACATAAGGTCTTCCGATGAAATCGTGACATGGGGTGTACTTCCTCGTTAAGCTTTTGTTCAGGTGGCGAGCTTGTGCCAAGATTATTAATGCATGTAGTGAGTATAAAATCGCAAGAGCTTTTACGCGCCACAATTCTAGTCGATCTTGACTGTAATGCGATACTTTTGTGATGAACGTGCAATAAGTCAGTCAAATTGGAATAAATGACATGCTTTTTGGTGCGATTAAAAAATACTTGCCATACTGAGGTATTAGAATTTTCATTCTTAGTTATTAGTGTAGTTATCCTTTGCTCAGCTTTTGGTTTGGGTTATTGTTAACAGATTAAGTTGATTGCGAGTGGTATAAACGGTAACTAACATTCCCTTTAGTTAAGTGGTTTGCCCAGTCATAGAGCAAAAGGTTTTAATGACAATGTTTGGCCGTCGAAAAAATGATGCGAGCGCTGTATTCTTTATTTCATCGCAAGGTATTGCTAAAGAGCTACTTTTTGCCGAATTTGAGGCATTGCTAGAAGGTTTTACACCAGAACTAGAGTGGGCGGGGCGTGAGGCTAATGCGGTCTATGTCGAGTTGTCGCCAACACTTGCGATCAAATCAGCTGTTTTTTTTCTAATCGCTTTTGATTCCAGCGGGTGGGTTGATGACAGTTGGAATATCCCCCTGGTTAACTTGGCTCAAACAGCGCAGCCTTATTGCGTGTCCGATAATGAGCACGCTAGTGGAGCCCGTCGTACGCTTGAGAGTCAGCCTGAGCCTCGCATCCTAACTGCTGACTTGGCAGAGGAGGCCTTAAAGCCCTTATTGTGGTCACCAGACCTGAGTGAAAATGGTGTCGTGCTAGGCTGGATAAAAGACGCTATCGAAGTTAACCGATTAGGGTTAAGCCGAGCAGCTCTAGAAGAGAGGGACTTTAGGGGCCGAGAGTCTGTATTTAAAGAACCCTTATTGCCAGGGGGCTCACAGGCACAAAAATTAGAAGCGCAATTGCTGGAATCACAGTTACAAGCATTACTTGAGTCCAAGGCCGAAATGACCGAGCAGCTCGACAATACGTTAAATGAGCTGGAGCAAACAAAGCATGATTACGATGTGACATTAGCCAGTTTATCTGAACGCTTAGCCACGCAAACACAAGAATATAGCGAGGCTGTTACGCAGCTTGAAACACTGCGTGAATCCTTGCGCACAAAGGATCATCATTTGGGTGAACTCAAAAGTTTTTACGATGAAAAGCTTGAGCGCTATACGAGCCAAGAGCCCGATTATCTGTCATCTCTAAGGGAGCATTATGAAGGTGAAGCCAATGATAAGGTTGCTAAGGTTGAGTCCGAATACCAAGAATTGCTTAGCTGGCGCGATGTGGAGTTGCTTTATCGTGCGGAACACGAATTCAAATTGCATGAGGATATTGCAAAGCTACGTGAAGACTACGCGGAGCTATTACGCTTTGGTGGCAGTAATCTACTCAAGGAGCTGAGTGAAAAAGGCGTTCGGTTTACGGTTTATCAAATGGGGATTGGTCATGTCGCAATACCTCCTGATGATGTGCCGCTTTACCTTGCTAAACCTGAAGCGTATATGGCCGCTTATTGTGGCGTCAGTGAAGAGGTGTACAGTCACTGGCTGTCACACTACCAGTTGCCTTATTGTAGAATGGGAGGCAATGCCAGCGAATGTGATGAAGATATTCCACGCGTTCCCTCACCTGACCGCTTTACACTGGGCGTTTCTGACCGTTGCCTTAAACATCGCCAAACGATGTAACGCTCGTATTTTATTGTATAGCTTTTGACTATAAATTGGCCTATTGCAATTATTTTACCGTAATGACTGTATTGAAATGACTTTATTAAAATGAGTTGATAGGAGTTGCCTTATTGCAACTGGGTGGTTTCAGCAAGTTGATGACAGTCTTGCTAATCGTCACAAGACTGACTGGTTATTTAAAGAGTTGTTATCAAGATCATTCTTAAAATCTGTATTAAACAGATAAGCTTTCGTACATGAATCAATCTGCAGGCTCAAGACTATTACCTAATAACTGGTGGCAACAGTCTTTGCCTGACATCGCAAGGTTAGCGCCCGTACACACTCTTCTACTACCTTTTTGTGAGCAGGCCGGTGTGACGCTAGCCGTAAAACGAGAAGATCTGCTTTGTCCTTTTTTGGGTGGCAATAAATTTTATAAGCTGTATTACCATTTGCATCGCGCTTTGGCGTGTAAAGCACAATGTTTGGTGACATTCGGCGGCGCCTTTTCAAACCATCTTTATGCATTGGCTCGTGCAGGTTACGAGCTGGGTTTATCTACGGTTGGGGTTGTTCGGGGTGAGCGCCCTGCAGTTTTGAGCCCTACATTGCAGGACTGTGAAACATTAGGGATGACTCTGTTTTTTGTATCCCGTGAACAATACAAGCAAAAGCAATTTGGGCCCGTGAGCTCTTTGGTCGAGTCATTAGCAAGCCAGCGCTTGGATCAAACCTCGGCGCACATGGTTAAAAGCGGTGTTTATGTCATCCCTGAGGGCGGCGGCGACTGTCGCGGTGCATTTGGCATGATGCAGTACAGCCAAGCTTTAGCGGCACTTTTTAAAGCATATGATCATATCGTTATCCCCTGTGGCACGGGCGCCAGTGTAGCCGGCTTGGCGGCAGGCGCCCCATCGAATGTGACGGTGCATGGCATAATGGCGTTAAAGGGATCACGCGCAATGGTCGCAAAGTACACACGCCACATAGAGCGTACCCGCCATCATTTGAGTCGTTCAGTCAATTCAGGTGCTCAGCTCATCGTGCATGATCGCTTTCATCAAGGCGGCTATGGCCCAATAAAGCCGCTTCAAATGGAACATTTGAAAAAACTTCTGTCAGTTATACACCTGCCTCTTGATCCTGTTTACACAGCAAAAATGCTATTAGGGTTAGAAGTGCTCGTGCAAGAACGCCACATTGCGCCCGGAGACAAAGTATTGATGATTCACTCGGGTGGGTTGCAGGGCGCGAGAAAATTATCTATTTCTGATTAGCTTGGTTTCCCTTGAGGGCGATATTGCCTCGATGTATGGGAGGCAAAAGGCGGAGGTCGGGTCATGCTTAAGGTCTCCGCGCTCATTGCCATCGATGCTATATGAGAGATGTAACAAGAATTGAAGGTATCACGGGAATTGAAGTTATAATGTTATTTTTTAAAAGGGTTAACCGCCATGACTGACTTTGCTTGTGTAGGCTTAATTGGCCGTTTAGGCAGCGAGGCAGTCACGTATGCATTGAATCACTTGGTGTCGTTTTTACGGAGCCGAGGCGTTAAAATTTTACTCGATAGAGAAACTGGCGCTGTGTTACCCGATGCGGATATTATCCGTATTAGCCGACAACACCTAGCCGAGCGCTGCGATTTAATTATTGTGGTTGGCGGTGATGGTAGTTTGCTAGGTACCGCACGCATGATCGCGGGAAAGAGTGTGCCTTTACTCGGTATTAACCGAGGGCGGTTGGGCTTTTTGACCGATGTGTCGCCAGAAGATATCGAAAGTAAAGTGGGCGGTGTGCTCGATGGAAAGTATCATCGTGAAGAGCGCTTTTTGCTTTCATGTAAAGTCGTGCGGGAAAATGTTGTGATTGG
>CALIUX010000033.1 GCA_938048505.1 uncultured Pseudomonadales bacterium | reverse complement strand
TTAGATATGCGTATTACCAGTAATGAAGCTCTTCTTTTTGGCCGCTATTGTTCATGATAAAGACTTGCTCAATTCTTTCGCCCTCTAAAAACTCTTTGATATGTTCAACATTGAGGAATTTAAGCGGCGCACCCTGCGTACTGGTTAAGTATTGAGGAGGGTGTTCATCTTTTAGCGTGCTTGCTAGCAGATAGTTATTTGGCAGCTTTTCGATCACCAGTTTTGTTGATGTTTTAGAGGTTTGCATGTCGATTTATCTCTGCTGTAGGCAAGTTGCTGTATGGAGCGATTTGATGAGTTGGCGTGCTGCAAAAATCGCACTCATCAAAACGGAATATTCAGACTAGTCAAAACTGTTTGGTTTTGCAGGCGTTTTTTTGACATTAACGTATAATTCCGCCCAACGACCTTTTTGTGTCATTTCTGATCATCTTACTGACTATTAATTCTCTTTATATATGACGCTTCCTGATTTACCCGCCCTTGGTGGCCGCAGTTCTTTTTATAGCCAGTTAGATCTTTGTGCCCTTGCTGATAAGCGGCATTTAAGGCAGGCGTGGTACCGTATTGAACAGCGTCAAAACACACAAAAGCCGTTTGACCAAGCTTTAGAAAAGCTCCAGAAACAGCTGCTTGCTTCTCAGCAAAAAGTGGTGATGCGCCAAAAAGCGTTGCCCGCCATCACGTTTGATGAACATTTGCCGGTTAGCGCTAAGCGCGATGATATTGCGCAAACGATTGAAGCCAATCAAGTCGTGATTGTGGCCGGTGAGACCGGTTCAGGTAAAACCACGCAGCTCCCCAAAATTTGCTTGATGCTAGGGCGGGGTGTTAAAGGGTTGATCGGTCATACCCAGCCGCGCCGTATTGCTGCGCGCACGGTAGCAAGCCGCATTGCTGATGAGCTGAAAACACCACTTGGTGAATCGGTGGGTTATCAAGTCCGTTTTAATGATTCGACCTCACCGTCAAGCCATATTAAATTGATGACTGATGGTATTTTGCTGGCTGAAATTCAGCATGACCCTTTGCTCGAAAAATACGACACAATCATTGTGGATGAAGCGCACGAGCGCAGCCTCAATATTGATTTTCTATTGGGTTACTTGAAACAAGTCTTGCCCAAGCGCCCTGATCTTAAAGTTATTATTACGTCTGCCACGATTGATGTTGAACGCTTCTCTGAGCACTTTAATCAGGCGCCTATCATTACGGTTTCGGGCCGAACATTCCCTGTTGAGATCCTTTATCGGCCTTTTGAGGGCGAGCAAGAAGATCAGGCCCAAAGTATTATTGGTGCGCTTGAAGAAATCATGACCTTGCCAAAAGGTCCGGCAGGCGATGTGCTCGTCTTTTTGCCCGGCGAGCGAGAGATTCGCGAAACCGCGATTGCGATTCGCCGCGCCAACCTGCCCATGCTAGAGGTGTTGCCTTTGTATGCACGCTTGAGCTTGGCTGAGCAGAATCGTGCTTTTCAGCCCCATAAAGGGCGCCGTGTGGTGCTGGCAACAAACGTTGCCGAAACCAGTATTACCGTGCCGGGCATTGGCTATGTGATTGATCCGGGCACCGCTAGAATTAGCCGCTATAGCGCTAAGAGCCGTATTCAGCGTTTGCCCGTTGAGGCGGTTTCTCAGGCTTCGGCTAACCAGCGGGCAGGGCGCTGTGGTCGTATTAGCGAAGGGGTCTGCATTCGGCTTTATGGCGAAGACGATTTTATCTCGCGCCCTGAATTTACAGACCCAGAAATTCTACGAACTAGCCTTTCTTCGGTTGTTTTGCAGATGCAACAATTGAAAGTAGGGGATATCCGTGACTTCCCTTTTATCGAAAGACCTGAATCGCGCGCTATTACCGATGCCTTCAAAGAGCTGACACAATTACAGGCGCTGGATGAGCGTAATACGCTCACACGTATTGGTCGTAAAATGCTGGCCTTGCCGTTAGAGCCTCGCTTTGCACGCATATTAATTGCCGCACATGAAATGAATTGTTTGGCCGATATGCTAATTATTGTGTCAGGCTTAACGATTCAAGACCCACGCGATCGCCCGCATGATAAAAAGCAAGCAGCAGATGAAAAGCATCGGCGTTTTAAAGATGAAGATTCAGACTTTATTGCATACATAAATCTCTGGCAATACGCCGAAGAGCAGCGCCAAGAATATTCGCAAAACCAGCTAAGAAAGCTTTTCACAAAAGAATTTTTATCGTATTTACGTTTGCGCGAATGGCGAGATTTACATCATCAATTATTAACGGCCTGCAAAAAAGCGGATTTGCAGTTGAATAAAACGCCATCCGACTATGCGCAAATTCATCAGGCATTGATTTATGGCTTATTTGATAATGTGGCCATTAAAAATGAAGACAGTAAAGAGCGTGAGTACACGGTAGCGCGTAATCGTAAAGCGTCTATATTTCCTGGCTCTGCGCAGTATAAAAAAATGCCACGCTGGATGCTAAGTGCAAACTACCTCGAAACCTCTAAAGTCTTTGCCCATACCAACGCCAAAATTGAGCCCGAGTGGTTACGCAACCAGCTACCGCATTTACTGAAACATCATTATTTTGAGCCACACTATGCGATCAAAAAAGGCCAAGTGACTGCGTTTGATCGCATAACATTATTTGGTTTGATTGTAGCTGATAAAGTGCGTACGCCTTATGTTGATATTGATCCAGTCGAAAGCCGGAAAATCTTAATCCGCCAAGCACTGGTTGAAGGAAAATATGGCCAGCATAGGCAAAAAGGACTGGGCCAATTTTTTAAAATTAATCAAAAGACAATAGCCTCTATTGCAGATTTAGAGGCTAAGTCGCGCCGCCGCGATATTTTGGTGGATGATGAAGTTATCTATCAATTTTATGATGAGATTGTCCCTGAGTCGGTAAATAGTTTATCTAGCTTTGAGCATTGGCGAAAAATAGCCGAACGTGACAATGCAGCGCTTTTGCATATTCCCAAAGCGCTCTTAATGGAGCATTCGGCAGAATCGATTTCGGCTTCTTCTTTCCCTAAAGAATTAGTGGTGGCAGGGATGACATTGCCATTGTCGTATCAGTTCGATCCGGGGCGTCAAGATGATGGTGTGAGCATTGGTGTGCCTGCTGCGGTACTGCATACGCTGCCTGAAGAGCCGTTAGAATGGTTAGTGCCAGGCTTTCTGCGTGACAAATGCATAGCATTAGTTAAAGCGTTACCTAAGCAATGGCGTAAGCAATTTGTACCGGTGCCAGAATATGTTGATAAAGCGTTAGCAAGAATGGTGGTAGGGCAAGGCTCTCTGACCCATAGCTTGGCGCAGCAATTACTGTTTTTAACGGGTGTTGAATTACCTAAAACATGTTGGGATGACGTGGCGTTAGATGATTTTTACCGCTTTAATATTCATGTTGTCGATGAAAAAGGAAAGGTAATTGATCGTCATCGTGATATTACCGTTTTGCGTCATCGTTACCGCGACCACGTGCAACAAAGCTTGCAGCAAGCGGGTAGTGATTTTGAAAAGCAAGACTTAATAGCGTGGGACTTTGGCGCATTGCCAAAAGAGTGTTCCTTTAAAAAAGGGCAAATTCGAGTTCAGGCATTTCCAGCGCTTTGCGATGAAGGTGAAAAGGTTTCGCTTAAGGCGCTCGATAATCCTGATGAGGCACTGGCACAAACGCGTTCAGGTTTGGCGCGTTTATTATTGCTGGCCATGCCTAAGACGGTTAAATACCTTAAAAAAGAATTATTGCGTAATAAAGATATGAGTTTGTCTGTTTTGCCGCTAGGTAGTCGCAATGAGGTGATTGATGATTTGCTTAAATCGGCTGTATTGCATGTTTGCGATATTACCGCGTCAGAAGAATCACTTCCGCGTACACAAGAGGCATTTAAAGCGTGCGTCTCAAAGGGTGAGCCTCGTTTAACCGATTATGCGCAACAACTTGAAACCTGGCTTATCGACTGGTTATTACAGCTTGTTACCATTAATAAGACAATGAAAAGCAATAAAAACGCATTAGCGTTAGCCTTTGCTTTTTCTGATATTAAAAACCAAATATCAACATTGTTTTTTAAGGGTTTTTTTATGGCAACGCCTAACATGTGGTTGACCCATTATTCACGCTACCTTAAAGCCATTACAGTGCGCTTAGAAAAGGCCCCTCAAAATGTGCAAAAAGATAAGTTAGCAATTCAGGAAATTGCCTCTGTCTGGCAGGTGCATGCAGATTATCTCGCAAAGTTGGGTGAAGGCAGCTACCATCAAACGGAGTCGTGGTTAACGTATCGCTATATGATCGAAGAGCTGAGAGTATCCTTATTTGCTCAAACGCTCAAAACGGCAATGCCTGTCTCTCTCAAACGCTTAAAAAACCAATGGCAGAGCGTGCTGGATGAGAGAAATTAATACTTTAGTCTAAAGGATTTTGGGTTGAGCGACTTGTCATATGCCGTTCTTTTTGTTGCGCTTCGCATTATCATGTAGTTATGTGATGATGCGCTGTTATATCTGCGGGTGTGATGTATGCACTTTATCCCAAACGACAGTAAAATACTCCAAACCACAGTAACATGACATATCTCAAAAAGAGTGAGTTCTCTAATTATGTTAGTCCGTTCCGTTTTGCAATCTGTGAGCATCGTGAGCTTGCTTTTTACCTTGGCAGGGTGTGCGACTACCCCTTCTGATTCATTTGATGAAACCGCCTACGATGAGGCGACTCAAGATGAAAGCACTACACGTAATGTTGACCCACTTGAGGGGCTCAATCGTGTGACATTTAAAGCCAATGATGCACTGGATCGCTGGGTTGCCAAGCCGCTTGCCATTGGTTACAAAGCCGTTGCTCCTCAATTTGTTGAAGTGGGGGTGAGTAACTTTTTTGATAACTTGGGTGAGCTATCTAGTGCGGTCAATAATTTGCTTCAAGGTAAACCTGCCGCTGCTGGCCGTGATACGGCGCGTTTTACTTTGAATACCTTTGCCGGTTTAGCAGGGCTGTTCGATGTTGCGACACCTGCGGGTCTTGAAAAAAATCACCATGAAGACTTTGGGCAAACACTGCAAGTATGGGGTGTGCCTAAAGGCCCTTACATTGTATTGCCTATACTTGGCCCTTCTACATTGACCGATGCCCTTGGGCGCCCAGTTGATTATTTTATGACACCAACATCGTACATTGAGCATGATGAGACATTGTTAGGTGTAACCGTTGTTGACTTGATTGATACACGCGCGTCCTTATTGGGTGCAGATGATCTTGTGAGCGGTGACCGCTACCTCTTTTTCAGAGAAGCTTATCTCCAGAATCGGGAATTTGTTGTTAAGGATGGCGAAATCGAAGATGACTTTGGCGGTGATCTCGACGATTTCTAAGCCCCATTGTCATGATCTGCTCAGTAATTGAACAATAGAGCGATATGTTAAAACTAATCGATGTGTGAATATTTATTTGTGTCTATAATCAATCTATTCATTCTGTTGATCGTAAAAGTCATATGAGTTGTATTTTTTGACCCCGAATATGGACGTTGGGAAATGATAATCTTTGCTTTTGTCGTTATGCTGGCGCATAAATCATTTATTGCGTGTTGGGGCTAACCATTGGATATTGATCCTTCGCTTAATCGTCACCCGCATAATATGCCCACTACTGGGTCTATTATTTTGATCGATAGTGATTCTGATTCTCGCCTGATGCTCTCACAGCGCTTTAGTCAGGGTGGATTTGATACGGAAGCCTTTTCGGATGGCCCCTCTGCGCTGGATTATCTGCGACAAAGCTCAGATGAGTCACTCATTCGTATTGTTGTTGCTGATCTCAATCTTTCAGGCTTAAGCGGCCTGGATATTCTCCGTTTCGTTAATAATTTTGCACGTCCTGCTCCGGTCATCCTCATGTCTGATGCCGGTAATGTATCGGATGTGGTTGAAGCTCTGCGCTTAGGCGCGGCAGATTATCTCATTAAGCCGATTGCCGACGTTGAAGTGGCAATGCATGCCGTAGAGCGTGCATTGAATATTGTCACATTGCAGCAAGAAAATGAGTCTTATCGTGCCCGCCTCGAAGCGATCAACCGTGAGATGACGGATCATATTCAGTTACTGGAGCGAGACCAGCAAGCTGCCAAGCATGTGCAGCGTAACCTACTGCCCATTACACCTGTCACGTATCGCAATGTTGAACTTAGCCACTTGGTGCATCCTTCGCTATACTTGAGTGGTGACTTTGTTGATTATGGGTGTTTGCACCGCAGATACATTGCTTTTTACCTTACTGATGTATCGGGTCATGGTGCTTCTTCTGCCTTTGTAACAGTCTGGATGAAACAACTTGTGCGCCGCATCTTTCGGGAACGCCAGCTCTTTCAAGATCCAGAGCAATTTCATAATGCTCCAGCAGAACTCGTAGACGTGATCAATGGCGAGCTAATGCAGTCGCGGTTTTTCTCACATATGACCAGTGTTGTCGGCCTAATTGATACTGAAACGCATGACATGCGTTATGTTATTGCGGGTCACTTACCTCTGCCTATATTAATCAAGCCATCAGGCGAGGCGTGTTTTTTAGAGGGTAAGGGCAAGCCTCTCGGCCTTTTTGAAAGTGCCAAGTGGCAAGTGAATGCTTTGCAGTTATCGCAAGGTTACCGTCTTTTGGTTTTTTCTGATGGCATTCTTGAGGCGCTACCCGGTGACGGTATGTTAAAAAAAGAGCAGTACTTGTTGGCTGCATTACAGGGCTTGCCGGCTCAAGCGACCGTTGCAGAGATAGGCAAAATGCTGCACCTCGATTTTGATCAAGAAATGCCAGATGATATTGCTATTTTATCTGTTCAAGAGATGTCATTGCTTTGAAGTGTTGTGTAAACGTTCGTCATCAAAAAAACTGTACTGATAAGCGATTGATTAAAAGATATTGTATTAAAAGATGTTGTATTAATATATGAGTGGCCAAATACGCGTAGCAAATGATCAAGGCACCTATGTCATTGAATTGATAGGTGATATACGTATGGTCTTGAGCTTGTCTTTTGATAAGTTCATTCAAACAATGTTTGCATCCACTCCTTTAAAAGGCATTATTCTTAATTTGCGATCTGCAGAAGCTGTAGATAGCACGACTCTAGGGCTAATGGCTAAAATTGCTCTCAATGCGCAAAAGCATCTGCTGCCTCGGCCGGTCGTTATTGTTGAAGAGCCTGGCATGATTCGGCTTCTTGAGTCTATGGGCTTTGATGAAATCTTCGCCATTAGTGGCACGCTATTGGATACATTCGAAGGGCAAAGGAATTTGATGCACCAAGACGGTAGCGAAGAAGAGTTTAGGCAGCAAGTTTTAAAAGCGCATAAAATATTAATGTCATTGAATGAAACAAATCACAATGCTTTTTGTGATTTAGTCGAGTCGCTCGATAAGCCTTCTTAATATCGTATGACTATATGATAGGCTAAATGCCAAACTGTTAATCACTTCCCGTCAATAAGACTAATCTTATTGTGTTTTAATCCCTTCTGTTGTTACTTTGACTATAATTATTGTTATCTGTTAGATAGCTGTACTTAAGGCAGTCATATTTAAG
>CALIUX010000032.1 GCA_938048505.1 uncultured Pseudomonadales bacterium | reverse complement strand
CAGAGTGCGCCGCCAGCTGAGTTTAGAGCTTGATTTAGGGTATGACTGGCAACAAGAAGAAACACCGTTTATTGAATTTCAATCAACGGGTTTATATTTGAGTGCTGGCTATCGCTGGCAGTTCTAAACAGTAGAATAACGTAGCACTAAACAGTTGCTCTACTGTTTAGTCGCTCCTGCTGAGTTATTCTGCTTTGGGTTGTATTGAATGCATATCCACAACATGCGTAAGAGGGGTCGATAAACTGATACCCACTTTATGTGATTCTTGCTGCGCGATAAGGTTAATATCGCGTCTCAGTTGAATTAACTTGCCTGGGGATTTGGTGTGAAATATGACTCCCCACTTCAAAGCATGATCTCCCGTTTCTAAAAGTGCGAGTGTTAGATCGTGATCACCTTCAAAAGGAAGCTCTTTTTGAATGGCCACATCACGCACCTTTTCGAATAGCGCCTCGACCTCTTTGACTGGGGTGCTGTAGCCAATATTATATGCCATGCATTCTCTTAATCCTTTTACCGAGGCATAGCGTGAAAGATTTCGCAGAGTACGATCTCGCAAAGCGGTATTGCGCACCATAATGCGAATATTACGCGCAAGGTCTAATAGCTCGGTATGAAACATCTTTGTTTTAAAGACTTCTGCAATCGTACCGTTGGGCAGTTCGATCACATCACCTTCTTCAATCATGTCGCTATTGAGCAATATGAGCCCGCTGATAATGTCAGGTGCCCATGAGCCCTGCGTCAGTGCGAGCATCACTCCGATTACTCCGATCACCCCACCGGCTTCAAGCAAACTACTAAAGCCCAGTTGCTGCACAATGGCCACAACGGCCAAGATGATAAAAAAGCAGCTACTCAATAATGATAAGGCGCGCGTCTGATAGGTCGGGATGGTAATTTCTTTCCCGGCGACTGTGCGGCTTTTTCCATAGCGCTTAAAAATAAAATACGCGCTGATAAAATTACCCAAGTAGCAAAGGTATAAACTCGCAGCAATGGCTAATACGGTAACAAGCCCATATTGCTGGCTCAGTTCAGGCGGTATTTCAAAATACATCACGGCTGAGATAGCCGCTAAGCAAAACCCTCTAATCACAGCAACACGCAATGCGCGCTTTGGTGCTGGTGTCTTTTGACTAAACCGCATCACTAGGCGTTTAGCCATTACCATCAAGACAAGGCAAGCGATGCAGAAGAGAATTTCTACAAACGAGAGAGCGTCAAAAAGAGGAAGGGCGTTTTGCACGGTTTAATCTCGGGTGGAGGTATAGAGGAATCGGAAGCGACTCACCATAACGCTACACCATCAGATTAAACAATACGTGAAGGTGTAGCGCTGGTCTTAATTGAGGTGGTGGTGCAGCTTTAAGATGTGCCGGCGTTCTAGCGTGTGACCACGCTATGAATCACTCTGTTGTTCTCAAAGTAGACTTTGAATTGCTCATAGTGCCAAGTATAGATGGCGGGTGAACCAATCGGCCCACTGCGCTCAAGCGGAGAACCGTAGCGGTCAAGCACTTGATCTTTACTGAGGCCTGTTTTGGGGCGTGAGACACCCCATTGATCGCCTTGCTGACCGAGTGGAATACTGACGACATCACCTCCTCGGTCATTGTTAGCCATCACATGGCCACTGAAGGTCAAGGTTGCAAAAAAGCAAATGAGATACTGAGCAGTTTTCATGGCGGTTCCTTTTATGTTCTTTTGTGTTGATCTTGGATATGTCTAGTATTGGTACGTTCACATGCTGTACGTTAAGTTTGTACAGTGAATAGATGAAATACACCTGATTATAGCGATAAATAGCATGTTTTTACCTTATCACGCCTCAACGCAGTTGCATGGGTGAATCGCCTTGTAGGTTAACTTTTGTGTGTGCTACCCCACTTATTAAAACGTGTTGTGCCGTATTCGCAACCGGTATTTTGGCTTTTCGTTGCGGATATATTCCTGCTGAGCGATTTGTTGCTTGTCCCAAGCAAGGGAATTAGGTCTAATGCACGCATGCAAAGTTCTTTATCTTTTTTAATTGGTTGGCGTTATTTACGCGCCAAACGTCGTAACGCGTTCATTTCATTTGTGAGCTTGTTTGCCTTCTTAGGGATGGCGATTGGTGTATTTGCACTGATTGTTGTGCTGTCAGTCATGAATGGCTTCGACCGCGAGTTGAAAGAACGCATCTTGCGCACAGTTCCCCACGGTTTTATTGAACCCAATGAAGGGCTGCAAGACTCGGATGCCTTCATTGCTCAGCTTCACGGTACTGAGGGTATTGAAGGCTTGGCGCCGTTTGTGAAAACAACTGGCTTACTGGTCTTTGCAGGCAATGCGCGGGGTGTTGAAATACTCGGTATTGACCCTGCACTAGAGCCCGCCGTTTCTGATGTGCATGCCTTTATGACACACGGCTTGATGAACCAGCTAAGAGCCGGTGAATATAATGTGGTGATGGGCAGCTTACTTGCTCACTTTTTAGGCTTAAATATTGGCGATAAAGTCACCTTAACCTTGCCAGAGCTGAATATTACGCCTGCGGGTGTCTTCCCGCGTAGCCGGCGTTTTACGCTTGTGGGAACGTACAATACCGGTGCGCAAAGCGATCAGCAGCGTATTTTTATTCACCTGCGTGATGGGCAAAAGCTATTGCGTTTAGGTAATGCCAGCCAAGGCCTACGCGTAAAGACGGCCGATATTTATCAAGCCCCTAGCATTCTTAAGCGTCTGCGCTCTGACTTAGGTCAGTCTACTGATGTCACGGATTGGACTGCGACCCAAGGGCATTTATTTCAAGCCGTCAAAATGGAAAAGACCGTTGTAGGCTTTTTGCTCGGAATCATTATTGCTGTTGCGGCGTTTAACATTGTGACGAGCCTCATTATGATGATTGCTGAAAAACGCAGTGATATTGCGGTATTGCGTACGATGGGGTTCTCGTCCCGTGGCGTTGTGGGTGTATTCATGGTGCAAGGCTTAACGCTTGGTGTGGTCGGTGTTTTACTGGGTGCGCTTTTTGGGGTTGCCGGTGCACTGAGTATCTCGAACATCGTTGCGGCGTTTGAACAAATGTTGGGTTTACAATTGTTTGATCCAACAGTCTATTTTGTTACAAACTTGCCATCACAATGGCGCTGGCAAGATACGCTTCTTGTCTGTTCTGGTGCATTGATTGTGAGTGCGTTAGCAAGCGCTTACCCTGCTTACCGGGCGAGTCAGATCGCACCTGCTGAAGCATTGCGTTACGATATTTAGATCGCCTAATGATGCTTTTAGGTAGGGTTGAAGTGCTGAGTCAGTAGTGCGTAAGCCTAACTATAAAGCTCTAAAAATTAAACGCTAAACGTTGCAGGCTAGTTAGCTAAACGTTACAAGTTATAAGTTAAGGTACCCCATGACAGTTGTTCTCGAATGCCGTGATGTCGCCAAAGTGTATGGCGAAGGAAACCTTTCGGTAAAGGTTTTGCACGATCTACAGTTACAAATTGAAGCAGGCACTCAAACGGCAATTGTGGGGGCATCGGGTGCCGGCAAATCGACGCTTTTGAATATTTTAGGCGGTCTTGATCAACCCACTGCCGGTGAAGTCTTTATGCAAGGGCAGCCGTTTTCTGCGCTAGGTGACAATGCGCGCGGCCGTATGCGTAATCAGCACCTCGGTTTTGTCTATCAGTTTCACCATTTATTGGGTGAATTTACGGCACTCGAAAATACCGCCATGCCGTTGCTCATTGCGCGCGAGCCTAAAAAAGCGGCCTATGAAAAGGCAAAGTCTTTATTAGCGCGTGTGGGTTTGAGTGATCGCTTAGAGCATAAACCGGGAGAATTATCCGGTGGCGAGCGTCAGCGTGTGGCTATTGCCCGTGCACTGGCTTGTAACCCTGCCTGTGTCTTGATGGATGAACCCACGGGCAACCTTGATAGTGACAACGCACTCGCAGTGAGAGAACTCATGCTAGAGCTTAGCCAGCAATTGGCTACGGCCTTTGTTGTGGTCACGCATGACCTGTCTTTAGCGGGCCATTTAGACCGTGTGTTAGAGCTTAAAGCAGGTCAGCTTCACGCGTTACCGGCCCATCAAGCGGCGGCGAGCTAACGTTATGCCTGATGACATACCTACCCGCAAAATCACCTTTTTCAATAAAATGACTCAGCTAATCCCTTTCTTTATTGGGTTACGTTATGTGGGCGCGCGCCAGCGTAATTTGTTGGTTGCATTCCTATCACGTGTTTCCATGATGGGCTTAATTGTAGGCGTTGGTCTGCTGATTGTTGTGCTGTCTATTATGAACGGCTTTGATAAAGAACTGCGCGAGCGTATTTTGAACCTGCTCCCGCAGGCGTCGGTTTATCATCGACAAGGCATTGAAGATTGGCCTGCCGTGCAGCAGTACATCGAGCAAAATCCGAACGTGGTCGCCGCAGCGCCTTTTGTTGAAATCAAAGCATTGATTGGTGTTGCCAATAAAGCTGAGCCCGTTGGTATTTATGGCATTGATGTGGCGGCAGAGCAGCGTGTTTCAGACTTATCGCGCTACCTTGATGCTGATCAATTGGCAGTATTAAACAATACATCCAATGCACTGATTTTAGGGTTAGGCATTGCCAAGAAGCTGAATATTACAGTTGGTGATGATGTCATGGTCATCGTGCCCGATGTCAAAAATACACAGGCTGCCCCGCAAATTGGTTATGCACATGTTGCAGCAATACTCGAAACAGGTACTGAAGTGGACACCAAACTGGCGCTTATGGGGTTAGAATCAGCCAAGGCGTTTGCACACTTGGGCCGTGTGACGGGGTTGCGCTTGAAAGTCGATGATTTATTTAATGCGCAAACCGTAGTCTGGGATGTGGTAATGGACTTAGGTGCCGGTTACTACGGTAATAGTTGGTTACGCACTCACGGCAATTTGTACCACGCTATTCATATGTCAAAGCGCTTAGTGGGTTTGTTGATGTCATTGATTGTGGGTATAGCCGCTTTTAATGTTGTCTCGACGCTCATTATGGTTGTTGTCGAAAAACAAGGCGCGATTGCGATATTACGCACATTAGGTGCCAGTACTTACACCATTATGGCGATTTTTGTTGTGCAAGGCGCTGTGATTGGCTTTGTTGGAGCAGCTTTAGGTGTGCTGTTTGGTGTGGCGTTATCATTAGTGGTGGGCGATATCATGCGATTTTTTGAATGGTTAACTGGCCTGCACTTTTTAGAGTCTGACGTTTACCCGCTAACGTATTTGCCTGCGCATATTGTCTGGCAAGATATTCAACAGGTCTTTTTAACGGCGATGGTTTTATGTTTATTGGCAACGCTTTACCCAGCTTGGCGAGCGAGCCGTGTTGACCCTGCCGTGACCTTGCGATATGAATAGTTGGAATAAAACAGTTGTAATATGAGTCGTTGCAATATGAATGGTTGGAATATAAGTAATATGAATGGTTAGAATATAAATAGTTGCGATATTTTTCAGTCTTAGGAAGAGAGGATAAAAACGATTTATCGAAGCTTACGCTTTTTCCAGCGATGGTTAACACTCCAGCGCCAAATGCCTTGTATGAGAGCGTAGCTGCCAATACTAGAAACAAGGCCAAAAGCAATATTGCCAATCACAATGGGTAGCCAGGCTTCTTTAAAAAAGCCTTTTGCCCAATTCCATGACAACTCAAATTCAAATTCAGATGGTGGAGATTGCAAGATCCAGCTACCGGCTAAGTATGCATAATAATAGATAAAAGCAAATGTCAGCGGGTTACTGATCATGACCACAACAAAGGTGATCGGGAGATTGCAGCGAAAATAGACCGCAGCAAAGGCCGCTAAAAAAATATGCCCGATAGGCAAAGGAAAAAAGCAAATTAAGAACCCAACAAAAAAGGCCACCGAAACGGATCGACGCGTTAGGTGGAACAGCTCTGGGTTATAAAGAATTTCACCTAAAAAGCGTAAGCGAGAGTTTTCACGAATACTTTTAGGATCGGGTGACCAGCGTTGAATAAACTTGCGTGGCATGAGGCGTTAACAGTACAGCATAAGATAGTGATGTTCTCAGAATGGATGTACCTGACTAGCACATCGCTTTTATTATTCTATCGCCTAATTATTTAACCTTTATTATGACCCTAAATGTCATCAAATTGAATAGCTGTATAGCATTCATTACAAATTCTCTCTAACATAATGCCCATCAAAATGAGCAAGGCAGCTCGCTTAGACTTTATAACACACGGAATGTGGAGAAGGTTGTGTCAGTCATATTGTTGTTGGTTTTAGCTAGTTTTGGGTTTGGGCATATTGTTTACTATGCTGCGTTACCGCATTTTTGGTTTCCTATTGCAGTCTGTTTTTTATCTTTGACGCTATTGTCTTGGCTATTTCGTTACATACGCCATGATAGGCAATGGTTGGCGGTTCCATCTTGCATTGCCTTGGTAAACACTTCACCTATACATGTATCTATTAGGCGGTTTTTACGGCTCTTCACGCACCCAGCATCGCTGAAAATCTTAATTGTGATGAGTATCTTTTCAGTGAGTGCAGCGCTAGGAGCGGCTAGGCTTGGCGGCGTGCTTGAAGCGCAATTGCCTTTAGCGCGTGATAAAACACAAAGTGTATTGGTGTTTACTATAAAGGCTATTTTCAATGAGGCTGATCAATCCAAGGCTAGGCGTTCGACGCGTTTTCAGGCCATAGTCAAAGACGACGCTCAAGGTGATGATCATTTAGTTTCACGCACCATTAACCTTTCTTGGTATTCACCTCCTACTTTGATGGTTGGGCAAACGTGGCAAGCGACAGTGATGCTCCGGCGCCCGAGAGGCATGGTCAACCCTGGTGGCTTTGATTATGGTGCATGGTTACTGGGGCAGGGCGTGGTTGCGACGGGATACCTTTCTGGCTTAGATGGTGCTCATCAAGTAAGCGGGTTTGAGTCTCATGCTTTATATTCATTGCTTGATGGGTTTCGCCATCGGCTTAAACAGCAGCTTAATCATGATTCTAACAGTGAATATGCCCGCTTTTTTCAAGCCTTATTACTTGGTGATAAGAACGCACTGACCAGCCGAGATTGGGAGGTCTTACAGGCAACGGGCACGATTCACTTACTCGCTATTTCTGGGTTACACATTGGTCTTATCGCTGGTGTGGGCTTTGTGCTGGGGTTAGCGTTTGTTCGAATACTGGTTTGGCTATTCCCTTATCGCACCTTAACACTCTACCGTATTATGCCGCCGCTATTCTCCGTTGCATTTGCCGTATGGTATGCACTGCTGGCAGGCTTGCCGATTCCTACACAGCGAGCTTTACTGGCGGTCTTTTTGCTCAATATCGCGTCTTTTATGGGGGTGCGCATTAGCCGGCTGCATGCGTTGGCTTGGGTGTTTTTGGGTGTCACGGTCATTGAGCCCTTTGCGTGGCGGCAAACGGGCTTTTGGTTGTCGTTTGCGGCAGTACTGGCATTATTTTGCTGTTTTTACGGGCGGGTTGGGCGCCAGAGCCGGTG
>CALIUX010000031.1 GCA_938048505.1 uncultured Pseudomonadales bacterium | reverse complement strand
AAGAAAGGTTATAGTTTAGGCGTTACACTATGGAATAAAGCGTTACACTATGCTTTAACACTCTATATTATGCTGCTGAAGGCTATTAAACCAAATCTCGATCACTGATCTTCAACTCACAGATACAAGGCATCCGTCATGACACAACCGCAACAAGAAGCCATCGAAGCCGCAACTTTTCGTCGACTATTACAGCACTTAGATAACCATAAAGAAGTGCAGAATATTGATTTAATGATTTTGGCCGACTTTTGTCGAAATTGCTTAGCTAAATGGTACAGCAGTGAGGCCGAAGCACGTGGAGAAACAATTGAGTACGAAGCCGCTCGCGAGTTGATTTATGGGATGCCTTATAGCGAGTGGAAAAAAAACCATCAACTACCCGCGACACCCGAGCAACTTGCGGCTTTAGAAGAACGTCAAACTTCAAAAAAATAAGTGCCTTACGAGTAAGATAAAGACAGTCTTTATCTTACTGCTTACTGGCATTATTCCAAGATAACAGACCGACTAGATTGCAGTACATGACTCTAAATAGTCGACCAACAATTGAATGTTTCGCCGCCCGTTAAACTCATTCGCTTGCAACTTGTAAACAATCTTTACTTGTACGCACTGTGGGTTAGGCCAACACTCTAGGTCGACATTAAAACAAATGGCATCCAGCGTGTGCTGAGGGTTTTCAGGCAGTGCCAAAACGAGTTTTAGATGTTTCTTACCTACTATTCGTTGATTGACAAGCAAAAATTCCCCACTAAAAGCGGGCTCAGGAAAAGCTTGGCCCCAAGGCCCAGCTTGACTCAGCTCGTCGGCCAACAATAAGTTAAAATCATCACCCGCTAACTCGCCATCACTGTAGATAACGGGGCGTAATCCGTCTTCACCTACCTTACTCGCAATAACCTCTACAAACGCTTTTTCAAATGCGGGCAGATGGCACTTTTCTAAACTCAAACCAGCAGCCATCGCATGTCCGCCAAATTTCGACAGCATATTGGGGTTTTGCGCTGCAATATCATCTAGCACATCACGCAGATGCACGCCTTGCACAGATCGCCCAGAACCCTTTAGGGTTGTCTCAGACTCCTCAGCAAAAACAATAGTCGGGCGGTGAAAGCGGTCTTTAATACGCGATGCCAATATACCGATAACGCCTTGATGCCAATCACTTTGAAATAAACACAACCCAGCAGGCGGCTCATCATCACTGAGGGTAAAACGCTCTAACGCCGATGCGGCATCGGCTTGCATACTACTTTCAATGGCTCGCCGTTCTGCATTCAGGGCATCTAACTGCGTTGCCAGTTGCATTGCCGTCACAGCATCATCTGCTAACAAGCATTGGATGCCCAAAGTCATATCATCTAATCGCCCTGCTGCATTTAAGCGCGGCCCAACGATAAAACCTAAATCGGTGGCACGCAGCTTATCAATACTACGTCCTGCCACTTTGACTATCGCTTTAATCCCTTCGCAGACATGCCCTCCTTGCATACGCATCAGACCTTGCTGAACAAAAATGCGGTTGTTGTGATCCAAAGGCACAACATCGGCCACGGAGCCTAAAGCAACGAGATCTAAAAAGCGTGCAAAATTAGGCGCTGGCTGCTGAGTGAAATACCCCGCTTCATTCATAGCTGAGCGCAAGGCAGACATTACGTAGAATGCCACGCCTACACCTGCGCAGTTTTTAGTGGGGAAAGTACAGCCTTTTTGATTTGGGTTCACAATGGCATCAGCCGCCGGCAGCTCTTCAGCCGGTAAATGATGATCCGTTACAACGACTTTGATATTAAGTGCTTTGGCCGCCGCCACACCGGCAAGACTCGAGATACCATTATCAACCGTAATGAGTACATCGGGTGTATATTGCTTAGCGACTTCTACAATTTCAGGCGTGAGTCCATAGCCATATTCAAAACGATTGGGCACAAGGTAGTTAACCGATTCAAAACCTAGTGAAGTTAAACACCGAACAACTAATGCTGTGCTGGTCGCGCCATCGGCATCAAAATCACCAACAATCAGCACTCTTGCCTGCTGTTGTCTCGCCTCAAGTAATATATTAATAGCCGCATCAATGCCTTTTAATAGTGAAGGATGCTGCAGCTGCTGTAAGGAATAATCTAATTGCTGGTCAGAGAATACGCCGCGTGCAGCATAGACACGCCGTAACACCTGGGAAGCATTCGAAATCGTACTCGCTGGGGTCTTGGGCAGCTCGCGCAACAAAATGTTTTTATGCATCATTATATACCCGTTTATAGGTAGGATTCTTACCATGCGTAATCACAACCTCAGTACTCAGCGATGACGTTCAGCAAGGTAAGCATCTTTTAACGACACATAGTTTTGAGCCGAATACGTAAAGAAGCGCTTTTCTTTTTCCGTTAACGGGCGGGCCTGACGACAAGGACTGCCAACGTACAAAAAACCACTTTCAAGCTGCTTGCCAGGTGGGACCAACGCACCTGCAGCAATGACAACCTCTTCTGGCACGGTAGCCCCATCTAACACTGTCGCACCAATACCAATCAGCACGCGATCACCAATCGTGCAGCCGTGTAAACATGCACCATGACCAATAGTCACATCACAACCAATCACAAGCGGCCATCCCTTGGGGTTAAAATCGCTGGCATGGGTGATATGCAAAACGGCATTATCTTGCACGCTGGTGCGATCACCAATATGAATAGTATGCATATCTCCGCGTACTACGGCACAAGGCCATACCGATACATCATCCCCTATCACCACATCACCAATGACTACTGCGGATTCATCGACGAATACGCTCTTTCCTAGCCGAGGATGATTATCTTGGAATGAACGAATGGCTGGCATAAAAGCTCCTTATGCGTTGCAAAATGTAAGTTTGAAAGAGATTTGATCACGTCGTTTAAATGTAAGATATCGTCAAAGAGAGGCATAGCACGTGCATGACTTCTCACGAATCAATACGTGCATCAATTAACGTCTTAAACGGGCAATAAAGCTGTACTCAAGAATAGATTTTTGGGTTATTCCTCACCTATTAGAGAGGATTACCAATGTGAGCACAAGTACTCACTGCCAACGACAGGTTGTTTATTTCCCTATTTGAATCATCTAGACTGGCTGGTGTTTGCTTTTACTCTATACTTAGCAAGCTTTTTACCATGCTCTAGACTATTCTATAGGGGTAATTGGCTGCATAGGTAGCGAGTAGTTAACTTGGGAAAACGGCTTTACCTCGAGCCAACCCGCAGCCATCAAAAAGAATAACAATGAAATAATGACTGCAATTATATGATGCGATTTAGAATAGCGGCCACACGTTCAGCCTTTCGATTTGGGTTCTTTGTTGCGGCTTGTGTGCAGTATTCGAAGCGCTCAACACAGTGTATTGCCTTCGACCTTGAGATAAAACGCCAGTAGTATGAATACAATAGCATTAAGTGGCCTTGCCAAGCGTTTGGTCCGCGAAGAAGTTATCACTCTAGAGCAAGCTGAAAGCGCCTCAATAGCCGCCAACGATAGCAAGCGCCCCTTTCCTCTGTGCCTAATTGACTCAGGAGCCAAGGGAGCTGACATTGCCTTTGCTGCGGCCGATGAATTTGGCTCGCCACTGCTGAATTTATCTAGCATAGAAATCAACTCATCATTGCATGAAATCGTTGATAAAAAGCTTGTTGAAAAACATTTTGCCTTGCCTATTTTCAAGCGAGGCAATCGACTATTTGTCGCTGTCGCAGACCCAACCAACCTTTCTGCACTGGATGAAATCAAATTCAATACGGGTCTCAGTATTGAGGCCATCGTCGTAGAAGCCAATAAGCTTGCGATTGGCATCGAAGCTTTTATGAAGGGCGGCGAAGAAGACATCTCTGAAAGTTTGGGCGGGCTCGATGGCGATGAGCTTGAAAACCTAGACATTGATGCGGTCACCGAAGATTCGAGCACAGAAGGCGAAGGGTCTGATGTTGACGAAGCGCCCATTGTTCGCTTTGTTAATAAAGTGCTGCTTGATGCTATTAAAATAGGCGCTTCTGATATTCATTTTGAGCCCTATGAAAGGTCTTACCGCGTACGCTTTCGTACAGATGGCATTTTGCAGGAAATGGCTAAGCCACCCACAAATCTTGCAACACGGCTGGCCGCCCGTCTCAAAGTGATGTCACAAATGGATATTTCTGAGCGTCGCATCCCGCAAGATGGCCGCATCAAGATGAAGCTCTCGAAAAGCCGTGCTATTGATTTTCGAGTCAATACCCTCCCGACCTTATTCGGCGAAAAGATTGTTCTGCGGATTCTCGACCCTTCAAGCGCTAAGCTGGGTATTGATGCACTCGGCTACGAAGACACTCAAAAACAACTCTACCTTGATGCACTCAAACAACCTCAAGGTATGATCTTAGTAACTGGGCCTACAGGTTCAGGTAAAACCGTCTCGCTTTATACTGGCTTGAATATTCTCAATACCGATCAGGTTAACATCTCAACCGCAGAAGACCCCGTTGAGATTAACTTAGAAGGGATTAATCAGGTCAACGTAAATACTAAAGTTGGACTTGGGTTTGCCGAAGCACTACGCTCATTCCTGCGCCAAGACCCGGATATCGTGATGGTGGGTGAGATCCGAGATCTCGACACTGCCTCGATCGCCATTA
>CALIUX010000030.1 GCA_938048505.1 uncultured Pseudomonadales bacterium | reverse complement strand
AAATGTTGGCACTAAACTCACGAATGTATCGTCTTTAAGGCTCCAACCATAAAGCAAGTTTGATTCTGCAAGGTACACAGCCTCACTGCTTGCTGCAAAATCAATTAGATCGCTGCTTGAAAAAGCTTCTCGTGTAAATATTCGGCGAAAGCTATCAAAGTCTAATAATCTGATGGAGCTGCTATCATCAGTAAAATTAGTAATAGGGTAGCCTGAGTCGCTATTCAAGGGGATCTGATATACAGCTTCTCTATATATGTTTCTTTCGCGCTCATTGTCTGTTTTTTGTTGGAAGCTTTCTGCAAAGAAGAAAGTATCGCCTTGGCTGTTCTTAGTTAGGAAGAGGGGCTTAGGTGTAAGCGGGATGAGATCTGCTGCACCTTCAGCTAGCGTATTGAGCGTCCCAATCACAGCTTCCTTTGTGTCAGGCTTTTCAAGTGTAATGGCTGGGGTGAAGGTTTCATACTTCCCACTACCTTGCCTTTTAAGTAGTTCGAGTTGGTTGTTGGCATCGTCCGAAACAATCAATGCGTTCTCGTTAAATGCTAGGGCTCTTGGTCTTTGGGGGGCGCCAAGTGGCGTATCTGCTACTGGTGTGCCCGCAAAAATAATACTCGCTTGGTTCTCATTCTCGATATCTATGCTAAAAAATCCACGCACTTCAGAATCAAATGCTTCGAGTTTATTATCTTCGTTTAAGGTCAATTGGCTGGCAGCCCTTAATGAACGTTCTTCTGAATTTGAGTTGACAATGATGTTATCGGTTGTAATTGCAAAGAATGGTTCAGTCAGGTCTTCAACTTCAAAGGTTAAAATGGCTCGGATAAAAGGGTTATAAACATATAGCCTATTATTGCTGTTATCGAGCACTATGCTCGCAAAAACAGACTCTCTAATGTTGTTTCTTCTTTCAAGTGCACTTGTGTCTAAAGCAAGTATTTGTGACGGGTTTTCGCTGTAGACTATCTGTTGTCTCCATGTATCACCGTCGATGCGCAGCGCTTCAAATGTAAATTGTCCATCAGCATTGGTGCTAAGCTGATTAATAATTGAAGCATATATCGTATTGCTATCAACATCATAATGAAAGTCACGCACTTCCAATGTGGGTAGCATAGGTGATGCTCTGTTTGCATCGGCGGCGAAGACGCCTAAAGGTGTTTCTGATGAAGCATTAAACGTGAAGACGGCAAATGCAAAAACGAGAGTTGATACATTACCATTGGTAAATATGTAGGCGAGTCCTCGAGGGTCGCCAATCAATAAGCGATCATTTTTCTCATCAAAAAATAGCGAGTTAGGTTGGCGGCTTTGGTAGCTCTCACCTAATTGCATATCCTTGAAAGCCATAGCAACTGTGGCATCACCCGTATTGAGGTCAACACTGATTAAACTGCCTGGTGTTCCAGTGCTCTCGGTAGTACTCGGATTGCCTTCATCATCAATAATGTAGAGCGTGCTGCCATTAGCGTCTAAAGCAATATCCTTAACGCTATAGAGTATTGAATCATTGCTGTCGGAAGCTAAAGGTATAAGAATCGTGCGCTTATCGGTTGTTTTATCGACGGCAATAATGCCCTGAATCGTATCTGCAACAAGCCAGCGATCATTTTTCTCGTCATCGACAACGGCAAAACCGTTCAGAATTTCTCCCTCGGCAATACTAACGGGGTTGGGTGTTTCAGGTGTAATGGTCGGAAGGCTCGAAAATTGCCCACCGCTTGAAGGCGTGACATTGTCCGGCGAACCACTACCGCAAGCGGTGATGAATACAGCTGTGGCTAAAAGCCATGAAAGCGATTGCAAACGCATAAATATGTCCGTAAAACTGTGGGCTTGATTTATTTCAAGCACCTAAGGCTTAAGTAAAAGTGCATCTATTCTAAGGCGGCCTTACACGCAGTGCCACCTTATTCTTATTGTGTGTTGGGTTGTCAGATGTGACGACAAAGGGCGATATCTATATCATCGAGGCGGTTCAGCATGCTGCTGGTGTTAAAGCTAACCATATAGCGGCTGCATATGACTTTGCAGTGAGTGCTTGCTGTTGCTGCTTAATACATCGTTTTTCAACAGCGATAATACTTTTGAGCCATCCCATGCTTTTGCGTGTTGACCATACAAAGATTCATCTAGCTCTTGTATTGCTGCATTTAGCTCTGATGGTAAGGAAGCTGTTTTGATGGATGGATTATGCAAAATCATATTCAGTGCGCGCTTGCAGGCCAATGCATCATTATTCTGGGCAGCTTTTTTGGCCTCGCGCAGCGCTGATTTCAAGGGCAGTGTGTTATCAGTTGTAGTATCAGCAGATTGCTGCGTTGGCGCTTTGCGTGATGCTCTTTGGCTAAAGAACCATACCCCTTGAAGAATGTTAATTAGCAATAGGCCTAGCGCAACCCAAGGCCAAAAACCTGGCGATTCAACGGTTTTAATCGTGGTTGGTTCATTTTGAACATGTGTTTGCTCTGGTACAACCGCTAATGCGGGCGCATCGGCTGGATTAGCTTTGGACACATAAATTGTCTGGGCAGGGAGCTCGGCTGTTTCAAGTTTATTCGTTTTGGTATTCCACCATGCCACTTGTGTTGCGGGTAGAGTAAGTTCGCCAGCCTGGCTGGGGACAATCGCCATGCTTTCTATACGGTGCCCAGATTTACCGCGTGCAGTGGTGGCGCTCTCTATTTGGGGCTGGTCGGGGTAAAACTTAAATTCTTCACCGTTCAATATATTGGTAAGTGGTGGTAATTGCTCACCGCTGAGGCCCTGTGCAGTAATCTTGATGGTACGAGTGATGGGCTCGCCGACCTTGAATTGCGGCGGTTGTTGGCTCCAGCTGCTCTCTAGCTTTAGGCTACTTGCTGGTAGCCAGGCCGCACTAGATGGGTATTCTTCTGGTCGAGGTTTGACGGTGATCGTCAGTGGGTCAGTACGCAGCCTGTGTAATGTCGCCGATCCACTGGTAAAACGGTTGCGTGGTGCTGAGGAGGTGCGCAGTGTCCATAAGAAGCTGGGTATCTCTAGTGTGCCACTTGATTTAGGTGTGACGGAATAGTTAAGTTGAGCAACTTGATAGCGACTATGCCCAATGCTGGTTTGATATTGCGTTTGCCCAAGCTCAACGACTTCAGCCCCTTTGACTGCAAAAGGTTCAGCATCGACATCAATAATATTCTCTTTAAAAAACAGCTTGAGTGTGACAATAAGTTCCTCTTGCACAAAACCGGCTTTTTTCTCTACTGATG
The DNA here is from genome assembly GCA_938048505.1 of uncultured Pseudomonadales bacterium. Lineage (GTDB taxonomy): Bacteria > Pseudomonadota > Gammaproteobacteria > Pseudomonadales > Cellvibrionaceae > Marinagarivorans. The sequence goes on along the minus strand of CALIUX010000030.1, from coordinate 690 downwards.
TTTCGATGAAAACAACTTTTTGACCCTGCGGAAGTACTTTGGCCTTTGTCACTTCAATAGTAAGAGGTTGGCTTTGAACCTGATCAATTGATAGGGGAGGGAATAACAATTTGCCTGTACTTTTGGGAGCGAGTGTCAGGCTCCATTGGTTAAAGCGCGTAACTTGGCCATTGTTATTGATGAATTGGCTTGATTTGCTATTGCCTAAAATATCAAAGCTCTGTTCAACAGCACTAAAGTCAGGCGCAGCATCGCTTGTGCCATTTTCATAGCGGACAGTGATAGAGAGGGTTTCATTATCAGCCATTGTCATGCGATCGGGCGTTACGGTTAAACGTGCCTGCGCATGTGCTTCGCTTGCAACAAAGAGGGTGAGCATAATCAATAAAGTTGCGATCAAACCGCTATGGCTGCTTTGGGCGAAACTGTTTTTGACAGTCACGGCTTTGGTTGTTGTCATGTTGAGTGTCATAGTGTTGATTTGTATGGTGCAAACGCTTCTTATCGGAGCCTTCAATACCATAAAGCATTGCTTAAAAAAGTTTACCATCGTTGTTCTGCTCGTTCAGATTGCCCATAAGTGCCTTGGCGTATTTCTTGTTGGCGCTGGCGATATTGATATTTGAATTTGTTGCGTAATAAGCCGGCAGGGTCGTCAGACACTTTTCGTAATGCTTGTTCAAGGCGTTG
>CALIUX010000029.1 GCA_938048505.1 uncultured Pseudomonadales bacterium | reverse complement strand
AAGAGGCGCGTGACGCGTTTGAGGCTCGCGGCGAGCAGTATAAAATTGAGATTTTAGATCAAGATATTGCACAGGATGATCGCCCAGGCTTGTACCATCACGAAGAATACATGGATATGTGCCGTGGCCCACATGTGCCGCATATGGGCTTTTGCCATCATTTTAAACTGACGCGTGTATCCGGCGCTTATTGGCGTGGTGACTCTGATAAAAAGATGCTTCAGCGTATTTATGGCATTGCATTTGGTGACAAAAAGGCTCTCAAAGCGCACCTTAAATTGATGGAGGAAGCCGCTAAGCGTGATCATCGTAAAATAGGTAAAAAGCTGGATCTCTTTCATTTGCAGGAAGAAGCACCTGGCATGGTGTTTTGGCATCCGCGCGGTTGGACTATTTATAGTGAGCTCGAAAAGTACATGCGCGAAGTGCAGCGCTTAAACGGCTATAGAGAAATCAAAACGCCGCAAATCGTTGATCGTACGCTATGGGAAAAGTCAGGACACTGGGATAAGTTTCGCGAAGGGATGTTTACGGTTGAATCAGAAGAGCGTGATTTTGCTGTTAAGCCCATGAATTGCCCATGCCATGTGCAGGTTTTTAATCAGGGCCTTAAGAGCTACCGTGACTTGCCGCTGCGTTTAGCGGAGTTTGGTTGCTGTCACCGTAATGAAGCGTCAGGTTCGTTGCAGGGTATTATGCGTGTACGAGGCTTTGTACAGGATGATGCGCATATTTTCTGTTCAGAAGAGGCAATTCAAGACGAAGTTTCAACATTTACGGATTTGCTTTACCAAGTCTATGCTGACTTTGGGTTTGAAGATGTCATTATTCGCCTTTCAACTCGTCCAGAGCAGCGTGTAGGCAGTGATGAAGTTTGGGATAAGTCTGAAAAAGCTTTGGCTGATGCGTTAGATGCTAAAGGCCTGGCGTTTGAGTACCTTCCTGGTGAAGGGGCGTTTTACGGGCCTAAAATCGAGTTTTCTCTGAAAGACTGCATTGGGCGTGTGTGGCAGTGCGGTACAGTTCAGGTAGATTTTTCAATGCCGGGTCGATTAGGTGCGCAATATGTTGCTGAAGATGGCTCACGCCAGACTCCGGTCATGCTGCATCGTGCTATTTTGGGCTCTTTCGAGCGCTTTATAGGCATATTGATTGAAAACTACGAAGGCGCTTTCCCTGCGTGGTTGGCGCCCGAGCAGGCGGTAATCATGAATATTACCGACCGTCAGGCGGAATATGCGACAAAAATTGAAAAAAACCTGCAAAGTAGTGGCTTTAGAGCCTTTGCCGACTTGAGAAATGAGAAGATCGGCTTTAAAATTCGTGAACATACAATTTCGCGCATACCGTACCTGCTTGTTGTTGGTGATCAAGAAGTGATCGATAACACAGTGACTGTGCGTACCTGGCAGGGTAAAGACCTCGGCACATTGCCGCTAGACGTGTTTGAGCAGACGCTAGCACAAGCAGTGGCGCGCAGAGGGCGCATACAAGACTAATTGCCAATATACCGTTTCTTCTTAGTATGTAAGAGGCGGTGTTTTGCTGTATTTGCGTTTTTGCCCTTATTTTTACCGACTCGGAGAGTATTACCATTAATAATCGTGCAAGCAACGGAAAAGGCCGCCAAAAGAAGGCAGCAATCAATGATCAAATTGAAGCATCAGAAGTAAGGCTAGTCGGTTCAAGCGGCGAGCAAGTCGGCATTGTTACGCTAGAAGAAGCGTTAGCAGCTGCCCGTTCAGAGACCTTAGATCTCGTGGCAATTGCACCTGATGCCGAGCCCGTTGTTTGTAAGATCATGGATTATGGTAAGCATCTCTTTGAGCTGAAAAAGCAAAAAGCTGCTGCCAAAAAGAAACAAAAGCAGCAACAGATTAAAGAGATGAAATTTCGCCCCGGTACAGAAGATGGCGATTATCAAGTGAAATTGAGAGCGTTAACACGCTTTTTAGAGCAGGGGGACAAGGCTAAGGTTTCGTTACGTTACCGTGGTCGTGAGCTCGCCCACCAAGAGTTAGGTATGGAGATGATGCACCGCATTGCCAAAGACTTGGAAGAAATGGGTACCGTTGAGCAGCATGCCAAAATGGAAGGGCGTCAGCTTATTATGGTTATTGCCCCTAAAAAGAAAAAATAACTGTTTCGAATTGTCGGCTTAATGAGCTGGCTATTTAATGAAATAGTTATTTTTTGTTGAGAAGAAGCGGCCAGGGCTTTTTAGCTGCCTTACCGCTTTCATTAAGAAACTAAAGAGCCTATTTATAGGTTTTGGAGATTTATCATGTCAAAAGCTAAAGTACATAGTGGTGCTGCAAAGCGCTTCAAAAAAACGGCTGCAGGTTACAAGCACAAGCACGCTAACAAGAGCCATATCCTTACAAAAATGACAACTAAGCGTAAGCGTCAATTGCGTGGTACTAACGTACTCAATGCAGCCGATGCGCCGTTGGTAGATCGTATGTTTAGGTCTTGCTAAGTTTTAGCAGTTTTCATTTTTATATTCTGAGGAATTTTCTATGGCACGTGTAAAACGTGGTGTTCAGGCTAGCCGCCGTCACAAAAAAATATTAAAAGCTGCAAAAGGTTATTACGGTGCGCGTTCGCGTATTTTTCGTGTAGCTAAGCAGGCCGTCATTAAAGCAGGTCAGTACGCTTACCGTGACCGTCGTGTTAAGAAGCGTAACTTCCGTGCGCTTTGGATCACTCGAATCAATGCGCAATCGCGTTCAGAAGGTTTGAGCTACAGCCGCTTAATCGCTGGCCTTAAAAAAGCTAACATTGCTCTAGATCGCCGCGTATTGGCTGATTTAGCTGTTCATGACAAGCCAGCTTTTGCAGTGATTGTTGAGAAAGCAAAAGAAGCATTGGCGGCATAAGCTGCAACTGTTAATTTGTTTTTTAAAAAAAGGGCAAGAAGGTTAATCTTCTTGCCCTTTTTTGTTTTTTTATAATACTCCGCTGAACTTGATGTTTTTCTGAGCAACGCCTTTATTTGGAGTTGTGCGCAGCTGTTTCGTTGAGGCTTTCTGGCTTGCTTTCTGGTTTTTTGATAATTGCTTATTGTTGAATCGAAGTTTTCGGTCGTATGAAGAGTGAAAAATAAGCTCTGTTATTTGATTCATAATCTAGTGTTTCATAAGAAACAATTGATGACTTTGTATGAAATAAATGTTTTCAGGTTTGATATAAAGTCATCTAGTGTCTTATTGTTTCTTTTTTGATGTCCTTTCCCCGTTTTTTTCAATACTTTAATTATTAAAGAATAGTCTTTGTGATTAATTGGATCTACGCTGAACGCTACGCAATATTAGATTATGAGGTAACGTAGTGAGAAGCGTATTTTTGAGTAAAATGCTGACTGGTTTGGCAGTTTGTATTGCTTTGGTTGGGTGTACGGGTGAACCTGAATACTTAGAACAAAATTGGACGGAAGAGAATAAATTAAGAGAGAAGTTTTATACCACGTCTCAAGGTAGCCAGCTAATTCCTTATGATTGGTTTTTGGCTTTAGAAAAAGCCAATAGCCAACTGCTTATTTCTTCGCATGAAGCGATTATGGCGCTAGGTTATTTGCCAGATTATACGCCAGACCCCGAAGTGAACCCCGATGGGTTGCCGGTAGGTTTTGTTAAGGATGCTGACCCGGAAACGGGCGATTGGATCGGTGTGAACTGCGCTGCGTGCCATACTGCACAAATGATTTATGGTGATCGTGTTGTCCGCATTGATGGTGCTCCAGGGTTGGGTGATTTTATTGCGCTAATCAAAACGGTTCGTAACGGGCTTAATGCTACATTAGAAAAGCCTAAAAAGTTTACGCGCTTTGCTAGCAAGCTCGGCGTTTATAAATATAAAAATCGCCGTACGCTGCGCGATCAAATGGCCATTAGCATTGAGGAGCTTGACGGCATTATCATGCGGGGTGTTTCAGAAGATCATCTGCCTGGTTTTGGCCGCGTCGATGCTTTTGGTGGTATTAGGAATGAAGTCTTTCAGCAGGACCTAGGAGTAGAAGAAAATTTTTCATTATCTACCGCGCCAGTGAGTTACCCTTTCTTATGGGATACTCCAGAATTGGATCGAGTCCAGTGGGCGGGTAATGCTGATAATCCTTTTGCTAGAAATGCAGGCCAAGTTTTAGGGGTTTTAGGGCGGTTAGATCTTAAAAACCCAGAAACTTTATTTAAAAATTCAATACGCCGTAAAAATATTTTTTTAATGGAGCAGTGGGTAAGAGAATTGACGGCACCACAATGGCCGGAAGATATTTTGGGTGCTATTGATCGGCAAGCGGCGGAGCGAGGTCGTATCATATATAGCACCGTTGATGAAACGGGCTATAGCTGTGAAGGGTGCCATTCTCTGAAGAATGAGGCTGGTGTTTATCCATTAACGCCTGCAGAGCACAATGCATTTGGAAAGCAGTTTATTCAAACTAAAAATATCCCTGTTGCCGAAGTGGGAACGGATCCAAGTACGCTTCAAAATATTTTTAGTCCAATACCAATCCAAACCGGACTATTGTCAGGTTTAGTGGATGATCAACCCCAGGCTTTTGGTGCAACGTTCTTAAGTAAAATCGTAGAGGCTTTAGTGGGTTCGTTGTTTACACAAGATCCTGCCCTCACGCCATCGCAGCGTGCTCTTTATTCTGGTTTTAGAGTAAATGCTCCAGATTATACACCACCGCCATTGACAGTCGGTTATAAAGCTCGCCCTTTGGCAGGTATCTGGGCAACGTCGCCTTTTTTACATAATGGCTCTGTGCCAAACTTATATGAATTATTATTGCCGCCAGCAGAACGATCCGTTACTTTTGGTGTTGGCAATCAATATTTTGATCCTATTAAAGTAGGATATGTGAGTGCTTACCAAGAAGGTCTTTTTCACTTCGATACACGCTTAGATGGAAACCGTAATTCAGGTCATTTGTATGGTACATATTTGAGTGAAGCTGATAGGTTAGATTTGCTAGAGTTTTTGAAGACATTATAGTCATCACTCTAATAGCTGGGGTGCTTGTTGATAACGCTATGTACGATCCATTTTTGCGTTATTCGCGGCGCCCTAAATGAAAAGCCTTTTAAGGGTCTCTAAGCATAAATCAAAAAGTGGCGCCAAAAAATAAAGCCCCTGAGTCATACACTGCAGGGGCTGCCACTCTTTATAGTGGCTGAGGTTGGCATGAGCCAAAAGATTGTTACTTTGCTGTAGTAGCTCGTAATATATTTTAAGCTACGATTTTTACTCTATATATTCTCTTAAGATTATTTTTGAGCTGTTTTCTGTATTGCTTGTATTTAAATCGTTAAATTCATTAAATAAGATCTTGAATGCTCTTTTGCCGTTGATTGCAAAGCTATTTTGTTGAATAGCAGATTTCAAGGTGAGTGTTGGTTTGCAATGCAAGAAGCAGCAAGCACAATATTAAGCATAGATGAATAACGATTAACGTTGCCTTTGTGCTGATTAAAGGCGCTATAAACTGCTTAAGCGTTGTGCTTGAGCAGCTCTCCCAAAACCGCTCCAGTTGTCTTGGCGTCCATCCCGCCATCCTGCCATCCAGTTTTCTCTGCTTTCGCCGCTTTCATAAGGGCACAGGCTCCAAGACCTACCAGATACACCACTTTGATAGCCTTTTGCAAAGGCTCTTTCAGATTGGTTGCGTTTTTGAGTTTTCATATAGGGGTATTACCTCGTGCGTTAATTGTAATCGAGTTGAGAAAGTGCATAGCATGCTGATCCATAAAGCCTGCTTGCTTGATATACCCTGTGTTGGGGTATCAACGCATGCATAACAATATGAGGCGAATATAAACTCAAATACCGTTACAATAGCTCTCTTTGAGTGAGTATGCTTACGGCTTGTCAATCGCTCGGCAATAGTTTCATGAGCAAACTAGTAAGTCTTGTTATAACTTACTGCTTTAATTGACTTTTTTGTTTTTACTCGCAATGGCTGCCTTTGTTGGCCTGTGTACATGCTTTTGATGCACTGTAATCACTTTCTAAATTGATATTTCACGTCAAGGTTGGGGGAACGTTTCAGTCGAGGGGAATCATCAGTGGGCCTAACACACCTGATGGACTGCGAGACTGGTAACGGTCGCTGATTCAGCGGATATTCAGTAAATCAAACTTATCTATCGCTGTGAACAAATACTTTTCTATAAATCATATCTGTTTTATAGGGTTTGGTTATAACGCTTTAATTGAAGCAATGAGTGTCTGGTTTTACTGCTTGAGAGGTCCCCCTTGATTGTTGAGCCATTCAGCTATTTGCTACAAACCATTACGAATAAATAACCACAAACAAGCTAGTACATACAAACTACGACAAGTAATAAACAAACTTGCACAAATAATAGTCTATCCAAGCGCACTCGGTGCGTGGTAATGATTATTCAGCGGCTAGTATTTAATGATCACAATTCTATTTGGCGAGTTTCCTCATATTTAACTTGCCCATATTGCTCTACATTAAAATTAAAAGTATCGATCCTATGCAATTTTTTGTCACGTGCCCAAAGGGTATAGAAGACCTCCTTTTCTCTGAGCTCGAAAGTCTCGGTGCTGAGTCACTTAAACAGACAGTGGGCGGTATTGCTTGCAGTGGTGAGTTGTCATTGGCTTATCGGGTGGTTCTGCATTCTCGCTTAGCGAACCGGCTGCTTATTCCGTTGGCTAAGGCGGAAATCAGCCAAGCGGATGATTTGTATCATGCAGCTAATGAAATACCGTGGCGTGATCATTTCAAAGCGACACACTCTTTTGCTGTCGATTTTACGGGTACAAACCGAAGTATCAATAATACGCAATTTGGTGCCCTTCGAGTAAAAGACGCGATTGTGGATTATTGGCGAGATGCTGGCTTTGAGCGCCCAAGCATTGATAAGCTTAACCCCGACTACCGCTTGAATGTGCGTTTGCATCGCGGTGAGGCGACGATCTCTCTCGATTTTGTTGGCGGAAGCTTGCATCAGCGAGGTTATCGCCAAGAGCAAGGCGTTGCGCCGCTTAAAGAAAACTTAGCGGCAGCACTCTTATTGCGCATGGATTGGCCCAGAATAGCAAAGGAGGGAGGCAGTTTAATTGATCCTATGTGTGGTTCAGGTACTTTTTTGACAGAAGGTGCGCTGATGGCCGCAGATATTCCACCTGGTGTTTTTCGTGAATATTGGCCTTTTGAGAATTGGCTGGGCCATGATGCCGCTCAATGGCAGTTATTACATGAAAAAGCACAAGAGCAGTTTCAGGATGGGCTTGAAAAAGAATTGCCTCCCATTTTAGGCTTTGATAAACACCCGCCTGTTTTGCGTTCTGCCAATAATAATATTGTGCGTGCACAGCTGCGTGACAAGGTTAAAGTTGCACATAATTCATTAGCGCAGTTGCGTTGCGAAGAGCAGTGGCCGCAAGGAATCATTATTACCAATCCACCTTATGGTGAGCGATTAGGTGAAGTCGAAGCGCTAAAAGGCACTTACCTGCAAATGGCTAAAATCACGAAAGCCTTTTTCACTGGGTGGACTTTAGGCGTTTTTACTGGCAACCCTGAGTTGTCCCAGCATATGCGTATGCGTTCAAGTAAACGTAACAAATTTTATAATGGTGCTATTCCTTGTGAGCTTCAACAATATAAATTATTAGCGGCGGACGATGCGACTTTACGAGAAGGCGAAGCAACACACGAACGCCCTAAAATTTACAAAATGACAGATGGTGCGCAAATGGTTGCTAACCGTTTGCGCAAAAACCGTAAAGCATTAAAATCCTGGCTGAAACAGGCGAATACAGATTGTTATCGTCTTTATGATGCCGATATGCCTGAATATGCAGCGGCAGTTGATTGGTATGCTGGTGCCATTCATTTGCAGGAATATGCAGCACCTAAAACAGTTAATGCGAATGCTGCAAAGATACGTTTTAATGAAATTGTTGCGGCTGTGTGCGATGTTTTTGAAGTTGAGCCTGAAGATATTGCTATGAAGCGCCGTGAGCGCAACAAAGGTGATAAGCAATACGAACGATTTGATTTAACCCGTACGCCTGATCAAGTCGTGCGCGAAGGCAAAGCTAAGCTTTGGGTTAATTTGCATCAATATCTCGATACAGGACTGTTTCTTGATCATCGTCCGCTGCGTTTGCGAATTGCTCAAGAGACCACGGGTAAACGCTTTCTTAATTTATTTTCTTATACGGCGACAGCCAGTGTGCATGCAGCGTTATCCGGTGCAGAAAAAACGGTTAGTGTTGACATGAGTAAAACCTATTTGGCTTGGGCTCAGCGTAATTTTGATTTAAACCATATTGGTGAATCACGGCATCATCTTATTCATTCTGACTGCTTTAAATATTTGGAGCAGTGTAGAGAAGGGTTTGATGTGATTATGCTCGATCCACCTAGCTTTTCTAACTCAAAAAAAATGGAAGGCGTTTTAGATGTGCAGCGCGACCATGTTGCGTTAATTAAGCGTTGCATGGATATCTTGTTGCCGAGCGGAACGTTATATTTTTCGAATAATTTGCGCACATTCAAATTAGATCGTGAATCACTTGAACGCTATGATATTGAAGATATTTCAGCACAAACAATCGATCAAGATTTTGCGCGTAATACTAAAATCCACCAATGCTTTAAAATTAAAAAATTCGCTTAATATTTGAATGGCAGGTCTGTCTTGGGCTAAAAACCGTAATAGGAAGCCTGTCTTTGAATCTATCGTTGTATTCAATTGTTGGTCGTATAGCTGAGAGAAAGTAGCTGAAAGAAAGGTCAAGAGAGATTGCCATGAATTCATGTGATGTAAAAAAGCCCTTTGAAGTTAAAAGTGCCTTTGAGCCCGCGGGTGATCAGCCAACAGCCATTGCTGAGTTGGTTGATGGTATTGAGTCAGGCCTTGCACATCAAACATTGCTGGGTGTTACCGGATCAGGTAAAACATTTACCATTGCAAATGTCATACAAAAACTACAGCGCCCAACGATGATCATGGCGCACAATAAAACGTTGGCCGCACAATTGTACGGTGAGTTTAAAGCGTTTTTCCCCAATAATGCGGTTGAATATTTTGTGTCGTATTACGACTATTATCAACCAGAAGCATACGTCCCAAGTTCTGATACTTTTATAGAAAAAGATGCATCGGTCAATGAGCATATTGAGCAAATGCGTTTGAGTGCGACCAAGGCATTGCTGGAGCGTAAAGATGCCATTGTGGTTGCAACGGTTTCGGCTATTTATGGCCTAGGTGATCCTGAGTCATATCTGAAAATGGTGATTCATATGGTGCGCGGCGACCAAATGGATCAGCGTACGTTATTACAGCGTTTGGCCGAATTACAGTATGAGCGTAACGATATTGATTTTCACCGAGCCACATATCGTGTGCGAGGTGACATAATTGATATCTTCCCTGCTGATAGTGAAGATATGGCCATTCGTATTGAGCTATTTGATGACACGATTGAATATATCGCCTTATTTGACCCTCTTACAGGGCAAATCCAGCAAAAAGTACCCCGCTATACACTTTACCCCAAAAGCCATTACGTCACGCCTCGTGAGACGATTTTAGAAGCTATAGATAGCATTAAAGAAGAGCTTGGGCCGCGCTTAAAGCAGTTGCGCGATAATGATAAATTAGTCGAAGCTCAGCGCTTAGAGCAACGCGTAAAATATGATGTCGAAATGATGCAGGAGTTGGGTTACTGCAATGGTATTGAAAACTACTCGCGCTACTTATCGGGTAGAGAACCAGGTTTGGCACCACCTACTTTATTTGATTATTTACCTTCAGACTCATTGTTAGTCATTGATGAGTCACATGTCACGATTCCTCAAATTGGTGCGATGTACAAAGGTGACCGCTCACGAAAAGAAACACTTGTGGAATACGGTTTTCGTCTGCCCTCGGCTTTAGATAATCGCCCCATGCGCTTTGATGAATGGGAGCGCCTTGCGCCGCAAATGATTTTTGTTTCTGCCACACCCAGTAAATATGAAGGCGAGCACGCTAGCGCCGTCATAGAGCAAGTTGTGCGACCAACAGGTTTGATCGATCCGGAGATTGAAATCCGACCCGCTACAACACAAGTAGATGATTGCTTAAGTGAGATCACTAAAACAGTAGCAATGGGTGATCGTATTTTGATCACTGTTCTAACTAAGCGTATGGCAGAAGACTTAACTGACTTTTTGCAGGAGCAGGGTGTGCGTGTGCGTTATTTGCACTCTGATATTGATACAGTTGAACGAGTTGAAATCATCCAAGATCTTCGAGCCGGTGAATTTGATGTGCTGGTTGGTATTAACCTTCTGAGAGAAGGGTTGGATATGCCGGAGGTTTCATTAGTCGCCATTTTTGATGCTGATAAAGAAGGCTTTTTACGTTCTGAGACATCCTTAATTCAAACGATTGGCCGTGCGGCGCGAAATGTCAATGGTCGTTGTATTTTGTATGCCGATAAAATTACGGGCTCTATGCAGCGTTCAATGGACGAAACGCAGCGTCGCCGCGAAAAGCAAATTGCCCACAATAAAAAACACGGTATTACACCTAAAGGCATTAAAAAGAAAGTTACTGACATATTGGAAGGCTCACGCATACCGGGTGCCAAGGTGGGGCGTAAAGCCAAAGCCGCCGAGCCTACAGCAAACTATTTAAGTGATGAACTCAAAACGAAAGATATCTGGGTTCAGCTTGCCGAGCTAGAAAAAACGATGTTTGAAGCGGCTAAAAATCTAGAGTTTGAAAAAGCCGCTTCTTTACGCGATGTTATTCATAACCTTAAAAAAGACAATGGGTTATAGGTGAGGACAAAAGAATGAAAAAACGGTTGAACGTAGGTGTGTTGGGGGCAGCGAATATTGCTAAACAGCACATGATTCCTGCCATATATAAAACGGATAGCTGCCAATTTTGGGGTGTTGCTTCACGCCAATTATCTAAAGCACAAACCTACCTTGATTGTTTAGTGGGCGAAGGCTTATCTCAAGCCGCACAGGCTCAAGCTATAGAAGGGTATGATGCGTTAGTTCAGCATCCTGATGTTGATATTATTTATAATGCTTTGCCTAATGATCTGCATGTGCCTTATGCCATTAAGGCACTGGAGGCGGGCAAACATGTTTTGTGCGAAAAGCCAATTGGGTTGAATCAACAAGATGTTAAGCGCTTGCAAAAAGCTGCTCAGCAATACCCGAATAGCTTAGCTATGGAAGCTTTTATGTATCGTTTCCACCCTCAGTGGCAACGTATTCAAAGTTGGGTTGAATCAAATTTAATTGGTGATGTACGCAGTATCTCAACGCAGTTTTGCTATTACCGCGATGACCCTAATGATATTCGCAATACGCCCGAAGCCGGCGGTGGCGCATTAATGGATATTGGCTGTTACGGCATTTCTGCCGCCCGGATGATCTTGAATCAGGAGCCTCTTCAGGTCGTAGCAACGGCTTCTATGCATAAAGATTATGGCGTCGATAATGGCATGCACCTTATATTAGAATTTGAGAATGATGTTTGTGCGACGGTAACGGTCAGTACTAAAACGCATTTGAGCCAATCTGTGGTTATTGAAGGGAGTCATGGGAGAATTACAGTGACTCACCCATTTTATGCGGATAAGGGCGATGAGCGCACACTGTATTTAGAGTCTGATAGCAGTCATCAAAGCTGCGTTTTTGATGCAGAGATTGATCAGTATCAGTTAATGCTTGAGTCGTTTGCTCAGGCTGTTTTTGACCAGCAATCATTAGCGAATACCAATAGGCCGACTATTCATAGCTCGCCTTTGCCGTTACAAGACTCAATAGCTAATATGTCTGTGATTGATGCAGCGTTCGAGAGTGTAAATGTAAAAGGCTGGGTGGGTTTAGATGAACGTAACGGCAGCGATTTACACTGCCAGTAACAAGACTAAAAACAAGATTAATAACCACTTTAGCCAAAATAAAAAATAACCAAGCCACTACTTTTTAAGTACGAGGTTTTAAGTACCTAGGTGTTAAGTACCTAGTGTTAAGTACCTAGGTATTAAGTATCTAAGCATTAAGTACATAGTTTAGTGGCTTGGCATTTCTTGCGATGGTTACATTGATTCGATTGAAATACCATTAATGATGGCGTCTGATAGCGTGCCATTTAGGTCAATATTCAGAGTGCCGTCTGTTACGCTAATATTATTAAACGTTTCAATATCTGCACTATCATGTCCAACTTCTAAAAAGACATCGTAGTTAGATTTAACTAAGCTATTCTCAATAGCGATATTAAAAATACGTTGCCCTGCATTGGTAAAGAAAAGTTCTGCAGCATACATTTTGACTTGATAGTTTCCGTTTGGAACGTCAAAACTGTAACTTAGATTGCTACCAAATTTCTGCGATTGAAATAATGCATCGTCATTGGTGCCTGATATTGCATCACTAACACTCCAGCCTGCGCCATCAAGTGAATTGCCTTCATTAAATAATTCTCCACTCATTAGTGTATAGCTGTTACCCGCTAAGTTATACCCTTCAAAAATTGATGCTGCTGAGCTATTTGATGAACTGCTTGATGAATTTATCGAAGAGCTATTTGAAGAACTTGTTGATGAAGAGCTGACTGATGAAATGCTAGACGAGCTACTACTCGAGGCAGCATCCATCGTTTCAATAACAATGCCATTAATCATTGCGTCTGATAGATTGGCATTCAAACTGATATCCAATAAGCCATCGGTTACATTGATATTTTCAAAGGTTTCGATATCCGCTGTGTCATGCCCCACCTCTAAAAAAGCATCATAATTCGACTTAACAATATTGCCCTCAATCGAAATATCAAATAGGCGCTGCCCCGCACTAGTGAAAAATAATTCTGCCATATACAGCTTAACGCGGTAGATGCCATTGGGCACAGCTAAGCTGTAGTTGAGATTACTGCCGAATTTCTGAGATTGGAAAAGGGTGTCATCATCGGTTCCGGCAATGGCATCTGTAACACTCCAGCTTGCTCCGTCGAGCGACGATCCGTCAGCGAATTGCGTGCCGTTAATTGCAGTGTAATTGCCCGCAGCTAGATTAAAAGCAACTACCGTATCGATTGTTCCGCCGCTAGGCTCAAGTGTCTCAATTGCACGGCGGATATCGGGAAGAGGGCCGATATTTCCACCGCTACCTTGGCTGATGCCAGTCTCTATGAGCAATTGGCGCATTACGCGTGGTGCGATATTCTGAGCCAGTGTTTGTTCGGCGTAGTCTTGCACTAATGCTACGGCTGTTGCCACAAGAGGCGTCGCTGAACTCGTACCACTAAAGTTACGGTATGACTGCCTTGGGTCGTTATCGATACCCGTTGATGCATTGTAATCGGCTGAGTAAACGTTTCTTCCCCAGCCTTGTAAGTGAACAGGGCTGCCGAAAGTGCTGAAAGGCAGTTTGCTGTGAAATACATCTGCTGTGCCAGCTCCTACGATAATGGAGCCATTGTCGCCTCTATTGCGGTAATCGTCGTAGTAGGGGATGTCGAGGTCAACATTTCCATTTCCTGCGGCGGCCACAACATGAATGCCAGCGTCTGTTGCAGATTTCACCACATCCCATACGGATATATTATAGTCTGCGGGTGCAAGAGCTGAGCCTTGACCATCTTCATCAAAGCGGCTGTAGCTTTGCATTTCTAGAACCAGTACATCACCCTCTTGTAAATCATTGACTGCATCAATAATAGCCTCAACGCGAGGAATATCTCGCGATTGAGAGTAGACACGAACCTTGGCTTCAGGGAGTGTACCGTTAACGCCATACCCGTTGTGGCCACCAGCCCAAATACTCACAACGGACGTTCCGTGGCTACCATTAAACTGCGGGAACTGATCGAGAGGGTTATTCGCAAAGACGATGCCTTGATCTTCTAAATCTTCGTGTGATAGCTGAAAATTATATTCTGCATCGGCGATGGTAATGTTACGGCCTCGTATGCCAATGCCATGTGCATACACTACATCGATACCAGGGTCAGATTCAAAGTAGCGCTGCTGGTCAGTAAAATCCGGTGTTGTGGGGGGGATGTCGGCAGGTGGTGGTATGTCTTCCACAATCAAATCACAATATTCAACGATCCCGTCTGCTTCGAGCTGTTTGGCAATATCGATTCTATTTCGATTATCTCCTTCTACAGTCAATTCTGAAATACCCGCAAATTCAGATGTATTAACACGTTTTTTTTCTTTTCCAAAAAGTGTTTGGTTGTTAGGGATGTTAGATGTTTTTTTATTAAGTGGACGCAAACTCACTGTTTGTCCGTTAACGGTTATCTTTGCAGGACGTGATAAATCATTTGATACTTGCTGGTCAAAAAGATCTTCTGATTCGACACCTATAGATGTTGCGTGAAATTTACAGATAAAATCAACATTCATATCGGTGGGTAGGTTTTCGAGTGATTGATCTATTGCATGTGTTTGTGACGAATTAAAGACAGTTGCGGAGATAGCTAAAGTGATTAATTTGTGAATGGCGCTTTTCATGATTATTCCTTTTTATATTGTATGCATGAATTTGTTCTATATCATATTTATATGATTGTCCTTTTTCCTCCTTTTTATGACCTTGTTACCTTTTACTCTCTACGCGTTACCTTTGTCAACAAAATTGCATCTGACATATTAAAATAGTAAAAAACTGTAAAGAAAACTGTCAATTGAAAGTAGGCGTGAAGACCTTTACGATGCATTTTTGAGCGGGATGCAACCTGTCATTGAAGGTTTTGTTTGTGTGAGGTCGAGCTTCTGGTGAATGTAGGTTGTAGATGATGAGGTAATGTCTACCGTTGTCGAAATAGTCCGTTGTGCTACGGCTCTACTCATTTGAAATCTAAAAGTAATATAAAACCTAGCTTGCTTGTATCTAAGGCATTGATTTGCTAGTACGTTAAGTTTCAAAAAGAGATTGCATATATCAATAGTATGCTGATAAAAAGGAATCGTTATGAGTTATACCATTACAGTCAATAGAAGGGCGAAAGAAGGTGATTTGATTTTTTCAGGTGGAGGGAAAACAGTCACAGTAAAATGTTATTGGAATGCCCTGAAAAAAATCCCTGCTGGAACTTATTTAGGGTGTTCTGCAACAACCATGTCAAGAAAGAAGAACTCTCTAGGTAGACCGCGTGAGGCAGTTTTTATTCCTAAGGTTAAAGGTTATAGTGAGATATTTATTCACATGGGAAAAGAACCCTATGCGAATTGGTCTGATGGTTGTGTTGTGATTAATGAAATTAAGATGCTTGAAATTTACAATGCTATTACTCCAAAAAATGGGCGTAATGTTAAGGTGGTTATAACAGGGTGAATATTGTACGGTTTGCACTGAAAATAATGATGCTCTTTATGGTGTTGGGCTTGGTCTCTTGTGTGTCCTTTTATCAAGCAGATTCTACTCTTCAAGGTAGGGATAAAAAGTATGACGATTACAGCCTGTTGTTGTCGCACTTTCTTGGCATCTATCCAGAGCATTTTCAGTATGTTGATGATGGCGGTATTAAGCACCCTGATGAGTTAAAGTTATTTAAAGCCCTTGAAGAAATATATGTAAGAAATCTTGATCTGATTGGTCAGAAAGATCAGGGGGAAGGTAAGTTAGATGAAGCTATAAGAGTGATTATGTTCTACGCTTTTTATGCTCAACAGCGAAATTCGGGTGCATTTAATGCCTATCTTGCATCGGACTTGCTCCCAGTTTATGAAAAAAATCGACACCGTTTTTTACGTGTAATGAGTGAGCACCCCTTTTTGATTTCATCAGTATGCAATCGTTTAAATGCTTTTTTTGGATTTGAAGGGAATAATTTTTCTGGTAAAAATACGTTTGTAAACAATAATATTCCTCATGTGAAAAAAGCTCTTTTGCCTGATCAGCAGGAAGCCTGCCTTGTGGAATTTGAATGAAATAGCCCTGGCAACAGCGTTCGAACGATAGAGTTTGGATTATGGAATTTGAGCCTTCGAATTTGGACAATAAAATTTAAGCCATAGTATATTCAGCAATAAGACCTCACTTTTTTGGCAGCAGGTACCCCCTGTTAATGTCATCTATGATACATAGCTTTGCGTATAGACTTTTAATGAATTGATTGTTGATGGATTAAACGTCGTCGGGTGGACTACTGCCTGTTCTTTAATTCTAAAAAGTGGTGCGCATGTCATGATAGTAGTGAAAGGGAGGTAGGGTATATGCCTGCTAGTCTTGTATGGTTTACCAATAATCTACGTGTGCAAGATAATTCTGCGCTTATTGAAGCTTGTAAAAAAGACCAGCCTTTGATTTGTGTCTTTTTTATCGACCCTCTTTGGAAAAGGCAAACTCAATATGGCACGCACTCGCTTGGTATGATGCGCGGTGTTTTTCTTCATGAAACGTTAACAGCGCTAGCAAAAGCATTACAGCAGCGTGGGCAGCGGCTCAACATCATCGAGTCTGACCCGGTTGAGGGCGTCAAGCGCTTAGTTTCTTTGCATTCTATCAGTAATGTATTTGGTAGTCGGCAGTTTGGAATCTTTGAGTGTGAACAGTGGAAACGTGTGAAAGATGGCCACCCACATGTTAATTTTCACCAGTCAAGCACCTCGACCCTTTTTGACGAGTTGGCGTTTTTACCTCCTGATAACTTTCCGATTACATTCTCTCAGTTTCGAAAGCGAATCAGCGGTATGAGCTTTCGAGCTTCTTCAGGTATACCTGAGTGCTTCCCACCACCTTTAAGAGTTACGCCCACCTACCATCATCAAAAGGGTAGTGGTGGGTACTCGGCCAATCAAGATCGGCATTATTCGTACTTTTTAGGTGGTGAAGAATTTGTGCTAGCGCATCTAGAAGCCTATTTTGATTCGACTGCCCCCAGTACTTACAAAGCACCACGCAATGCATTAGAAGGAATAGATTACTCAACAAAATTTTCGCCTTGGCTTGCTAATGGCTCGCTCTCTGTAAGGATGGTGTACGATCGATTAGTGCGGTATGAAAAAGACTGTGGTGCTAATGCTTCTAAGGAGTGGATTGTATTTGAGTTGTTATGGCGTGAGTATTTTCAGTGGTATGCAGGGTATTTTCAGAGTCAAATCTTTCGCTTCAGTGGCATTACTAATTGTAGGCCTCTAACCAGCTTTTACAGTCAGCGCTTTCAGGCGTGGTGTACAGGGAATACGCCGTGGCCACTGGTGAATGCCTTTATGCGACAGCTCAATATGACGGGTTATATGAGTAATCGTGGTAGGCAAATTGTTGCGAGTTGTTTGGTGAATGAGCTACAGCTAGATTGGCGCTGCGGGGCGTATTACTTTGAGCAGCAGCTACTGGATTATGATGTAGGCAGTAACTGGGGAAATTGGCAATATATTGCAGGTGTTGGTGCTGACCCGCGAGGTGGCCGGCACTTTAATATTGATAAGCAAGCGGCCATTTATGATCCTGAAGGCGTTTTTGTTCGTCAGTGGTGTGAGTCGTCAGCTGATAGAAGCGGCGCATTGGCAAATATCCAAAAAAAGTTCGATAGGGGGCATGATTTAACGGTGTTAGATGCTTGCGATGCGGCAGATTGGCCGATTAAAGGTTGATTTCTTTTTGATCTAAAAAAGCTTTGCCACCTGTGAGCTGTAGTCGGCCTTCGCAAAACCAAGCAGCGGCTTTAGGGTAAATAATATGCTCTTGCTCAAGCACCTTTTGGGCAAGACTCTCTTCAGTATCGCCTTCTATCACAGCCACTTTAGCCTGAATAACAGTAGGCCCGCCGTCTAGTTCTGGCGTGACAAAGTGTACGGTGACACCGTGTTCTTTGTCTCCAGCTTCTAGTGCGCGTTTGTGGGTGTTGAGACCAGGATATTTGGGTAAAAGGGAAGGGTGAATGTTGAGCATCTTACCTAAATAATGCTCAACAAACTGAGGCGTTAAAATGCGCATAAACCCTGCCAAGATGACAAGGTCAGGCTTGAAAGTGTCAATTCTTTTTGCCAGTGCCTGATCAAAGGCTTCTCTGTCAGAAAAGCCTTTATGATCAAGTGTTACCGTTGGTATGCCATGCTGCTTGGCTCGCTCTAATCCTTTTACTTCGGGGCGGTTACTAATAACGCCTACGATACTCCCTGGGATGTTGCCATTTTCGCAATGATCAATAATGGCTTGCAGGTTGCTACCACTCCCTGAGATGAGTACAACAATATTCATATAACGGCTCAAATTACGTAAACACTAACTTTTAAAACGTTTGGCGAGAAAATTAAACGTTTTGCATTTCAACAAAAGGTTTTTCGGTGTCAGCCGCTTCAATATGGCCAACAACAAAGGCCTCTTCACCATCAGCTTGCAGTTGTTTGATCGCTGCTTCGGCAGAGCCGTTAGGCACCGCGATAACCATGCCTATGCCGCAGTTAAACGTGCGATACATTTCACTGCTATCAACGTTGCCATTCTCTTGTAGCCAGGCAAACACAGCGGGTAATTGCCAGCTTTTGGCGTCAATAACGGCTTTAGTTTGCTGTGGTAGCACGCGTGGAATATTTTCAAGTAAGCCGCCGCCGGTAATATGTGCCAATGCGTTAACAGGTTGTTGTTTGATCAAATTGAGTAATGATTTAACATAAATACGTGTCGGCGCCATCAGAGCTTTTGCTAAGGTTGTATCACCTAGCGGCTGCTGTAGGTCGGCACCGGCTACGTCTATAATTTTACGTATTAACGAATAGCCATTGGAGTGAGGGCCGCTACTGGCGAGTGCGATTAATGTATCACCCGCTTTAACTTGGCTGCCGTCCAAGATCTTAGACTTCTCAACAATACCTACGCAAAAACCGGCTAGGTCGTAGTCATCGCCTTCGTACATACCTGGCATTTCAGCTGTTTCACCGCCTGTTAATGCACAGCCTGATAGCTCACACCCTTTCCCTATGCCTTCTACAACACTCGCGGCCATATCGACATTGAGTTTGCCTGTTGCGTAATAATCCAAGAAGTATAATGGCTCGGCGCCGCCAACAATTAAATCGTTGACACACATGGCGACTAGGTCGATGCCAATGGTGTCATGTTGGTTTAGCTGCATTGCTAGGCGTAATTTGGTGCCTACGCCGTCAGTACCTGAAACCAGAACGGGCTCTTCATAGCCCTTAGGTAGCTCAAACAGTGCACCAAAACCCCCAAGACCTGCCATGACTTCAGGGCGCTTAGTGCGGGCGGCAACGGTTTTAATGCGTTCAACAAGGGCATCTCCAGCATCAATATCGACACCGGCATCTTTGTAGCTTAAAGGGGTTTTTTCTTGGCTCATGATCAGGGTTCTATAATACGCGCTTACTTAAAAAGTCAGTGAAGCAAAAAGTCAGTGAAATAGTGGGTGCTCGAAAGCAAAGGCAGGCATTCTACCAGTATTGTGCGCAAGGTGGAGTACTAACAAGATAATATGCATGAACGGCAACCTCCAGCGTGAGTTGCTCAATCTGGGTGTTGTGCAAAAGCGGCTGTCTGATGAGCCGTAGTTTTGCTACAATCCGCCTATATTATCTAATTATATCAATACACTGGAGTCAGTTGAGTGAGACCAGATCAACACACATCAGATCGACGAATACGAACGTACTGTCTTGTTGTTATGACTCGAGCCATGGTTGTGCTGGCCATGATGGTATTTCAACCAACCTATACTCTGGCACAAGCAGGGTCTTACTTTTCTGCTCGTGTTCCCGTTGCTAGCCAAAATACGAATGATCGAAAACAAGCGCTTAAAGCGGCATTGGCGCAAGTCTTGATCAAGGCTTCTGGTGATAAAAGCGCGCCGTCTGCGCCTGAGGCCGCCGCCGCACTGAATAATGCTGATCGCTATATGCAGCAGTTTCGCTATGCGAAGCCCACTGAGCAAGAGTTGTCAGAAGGGCATAGCGTATTTCTGAAAGCCGATTTTGACCCACAGCTGGTTAAGCAATTTATTAAATCCAGTGGTTTGGGTTTATGGCCAGAAAATCGCCCTCAAGTTTTGATTTGGGCGATTGAACATACACCAGATGTGGAACGCAGCATTATTACCGACCCTGAACACCCCGCTCTACGTGCGCTGGCCGCACGATCTGAAGAGCGAGGCTTGCCGATTTTGCTGCCTTTGTGGGATCTTGATGATCAACTTATGCTCTCTTCGGAGCAATTGTGGCGCTTTGATTCTGATGCTCTAATGGATGCGGCCAGCCGTTACAATGCGACATCTATTTTATCTGCACGCTATAGCCAAACATCCGAAGGGAAATGGCTGGCTTCTTGGCAATTTCAGCATGCAGGCGAAGCGA
The DNA here is from genome assembly GCA_938048505.1 of uncultured Pseudomonadales bacterium. Classification (GTDB taxonomy): domain Bacteria; phylum Pseudomonadota; class Gammaproteobacteria; order Pseudomonadales; family Cellvibrionaceae; genus Marinagarivorans. The sequence continues at coordinate 2,088 of CALIUX010000029.1, read as the reverse complement.
TGCAATATGATTTGTCAACGGGCATCTATGATGAGTTGGCTCCGGCAGGTATTGACCCAGTCGTAAAGTATTTGTCTGAAAATTATGCTGTTCATACCACTGAGGTTGCCGGTGGCGAGGGCCAACCGCAAAAGCAAATTGCTTTGACGGGTGTGGATACCTACCCTAAATATCAAGCGGCATTTGCTTATCTTTCTAAACAGCCTTTGCTTTCAAATGTGGAGTTGATCGCGCTTAAACGCGATACGCTGATTGTCAGTGCTGTATTGTTATCGGGTTGGTCTCAGTTTGATAGCGCTTTGGCATTAGATCAAAAAATGCAGCCCGCCAATGATCACATTCAGCCTTCGCAGCACGCTTTGCTCGGCTCGCCAGAGTTGCCTGCTCAATACACTTGGCAAGTTCGATATTGAGTCGGTTTACGCGTTAACGCTCTTTTCTGATGTACTGAAAAATAAAAGACGATTTGTTTTGCCTGATTCCCCTAAATCGACTCACATGCCGCGGCAATTGAGTCTCAATATACTGCTCCAAGCGGATGCAACGTTTGCCAACTATTGGCTACCGTCAGAGCGTGCTATAGAGCCTACTACAGAGTCTACTGTGAGTAGTAACTCTGTTGGCGCGCTTTCTTCGCGTGCGTCTTGTTCAAATGCGATTGCGGTCAAAGCATTGTTGCAGTTTTGTCGTGGGCAAGGTGATGCAAGCTTGCTTTTTTGGGGATCGACAGGCTGTGGTCTGTCCCATTTATTGCAAGCGTGTTCTCATGAAAGTAATTTGCCGGTCGCATACCTACCGCTTAAAGATGCTTTTGATTTGCCGCCTGAAGAAGTCTGTGAAAACCTAGAGCATGCACCACTTGTTTGTATTGATGATTTAGATGCATTAGCAGGTCATACCGAGTGGGAGCAGGCTTTTTTTCATCTTTATAATCGTATTAAAGATAAAGGCCATCGTATTGTCATGGCAACGCATGTTGCACCCCATGAAATCCCTTTTACGTTACCGGATCTTCATTCACGTGTGATGGGGAGTGTGATTTACCATATCGATTTGATCACGCGCGGCCAGAAGGTGTCTGCTTTGAAAATGCGCGCACGTGAACGCGGTATGCTCATTAGTGATGATGTGGCAGCGTATGTTGTTAAACAAAACCCGCGTCATATGAAAGATTTATTTGCTACGCTCGATCGATTAGATACTGCCAGTTTGCAAGCGCAAAAAAAGTTAAGCCTGCGTTTTGTAAAGCATATATTAGGGCAGTCATAATCTTGCAGGACGCAATGCAGATGATGAAGAACAGAGCTCTTCTCAAAAGCAGGATCAAAAAGGCAAGGAATTGCGCCGGTATACTATGCTGCCATCAAGATAGATCAGTCATGCCGGTGCTTGTGTGAACTCTCCGTCAGATAATGCCTTATTTGCACTCAACCCCAATATTGCGCCGACACATCACGCAATAACGAGCCTCTGCATTGCAGTCAGCGGTGGCATTGACTCGGTGGTGTTATTGCATTGGTTTGCACACCATTACCCAGAGCCCCTAGCTTTACGTGCGGTCCATATCAACCATCAACTGTCACCAAATGCTGGCCATTGGCAGAATTTTGTTGAACAACTATGCAAGCAGTGGCAAATTCCCTGTGAGAGCCATTGTGTGCAAGTCGAAGAGCAAGGCGATGGCCTTGAACAAGCTGCTCGTATGGCACGCTATGCGGTTTTTGAAAGAAACCTTAAAGAAGGCGAAACACTGCTGGTAGGGCAGCATCAGTCTGATCAAGCCGAAACACTTTTATTCCGCTTATTACGGGGTGCGGGCATAAAAGGCATGGGCGCCATGATGCCTGAGCGGCGTCTAGGCAAGGGTTTTTTATTCAGGCCACTGCTAGATTGCCCAAAAGCGGATATTCAAGCGTATGCACAACATCACCAGCTCGAATGGATTGATGATGAAAGCAATAATGACGAGCATTTTAGCCGCAACTTTTTGCGCCATCGTATTTTGCCTCATCTACAGGCGCGTTGGCCGACGGCTTTGCAGCAGCTGAGCGCATCTGCTAAGCATGCTCAAGAAGCCCAATCACTACT
>CALIUX010000028.1 GCA_938048505.1 uncultured Pseudomonadales bacterium | reverse complement strand
CACATGCGCAAACCAACCCACATCGCTGAACTCACGCATTAGTACTGTGCCGAGAGCAAAGCAGGCGTTACCCCAAAGGTATTTACTGGCATCTTTGCCTTGGCAGTCTTCGCGAAAACGGAAGTGCTTGCACCCTGTTTTACCCGCACTAAAACGGACATTATGCGGTTCACGCATAATAACTTGCGGCAAGGTCACGGCAATAAAGCGCGTGTCTTCTTGCTCTCTAAAAGCATTCCAGCGTTGATATTCTGGATGGGAAAAAATACGGCCTAAATCGATATTGGGAGTAAGCTCTTCAAAGCTGTTAAGCCCGAATAACTCAGGTGCGGCACCACAAATAAATGGTGCAAAGGCGGCCGCAGCAGTATGTGCTACAGATTGCAGTGTGAAAATATCATCATATCGTGAGCGGGCATTGGGCTGATGCGCTACAAAATAGTCGCCGAGTAAAATGCTGTAAGGCTCACCACCGGGTTTGCCAAATTCTTCGTTATAGACAAGATTAAACAGTTGGCTTTGATCAAAGTCAGGGGAGCGTTCAACATCACGCGTAAGCTCTCGCCAGCTAAGGTCTAATAATTTGACCTTAATATTTTTAGCATGGCTGGATTCGTCGATTAAGCGCCATAAGCCAAGCCAGCGCGCTTCCATTTCTTGAAAGCGAGGCGTATGAATAATTTCGTTAACTTGCTCGCAGATAAGGTCATCGATATCGCTTATTTGACGGTTAACCCAGTCTGATAATGCATCGATATTACGCGCAGTAATCGGAAGTTCGGTAAACGTTACCCACGAAGCCAATGCCTTTATGGGGTCGTCTTCTGCTAAAAAATGCTCAAGACTCGCGAAGTAATCGCTGCTCATAGATCTCTCATGAGGTGAGGTGTATTCCTTTTGTGCACAACTTTGAGCAGCGGGCATAAAATAATAAATGAGCGCCAGTCAATACTGACGCTACAGAGCTTATCCCGCAGTAGGGATGTTAGCTACAAGGCGCATAGAAGTTGTCAGCTCTTCCATTTGCAGCCATGGTTTGAGGTACGCGACAGCGTTAAAACACCCAGGCTGGCCAGGTATTTCTTGTACTTCAACTCGCGCAGCGGCCAATGGATATTTGGCTTTCATTTCTGCGCTCGCATCAGGGTTGCTGTTGGTGTATTGCGAGATCCATTTGTTTAACCAGCGCTCGCACTCTTTTGCTTCCATAAATGAGCCCACTTTATCGCGCGCCATGACTTTTAGGTAATGCGCAATACGGGCAGTCGCCATTACATAAGGCAGGCGCGCTGAGATACTGGCATTCGCTGTTGAGTCGGGGTCTGCAAAAGTTTTGGGCTTGTGCGCTGTTTGTGAGCCAAAAAATACGGAGTAATCGGTATTTTTATAATGACAAAGTGGTAAAAAGCCTTCACCAGACAGCTCAACTTCGCGGCGGTCTGTAATTCCCACTTCAGTCGGACATTTTTGGTCAACATCGCCATCGTCACTTTTGAATAGGTGAGTCGGTAGGCCTTCGACTTTACCGCCGCCTTCAGCACCACGTATAGCCGTACACCATGCTGTTTCTGCAAAGGCATTGGTCATGGTCGTACCCATAACGTAAGCCGCATTCATCCAGCAGTAATCATTGTGCTCAGCACTTTCAGACATGCCTGATGCATCGACATCAAATTCTTCAAAGTTGAACGCATCAATGGCTTTAGTCGCCGCACCGTAAGGTGAGCGCGCTAATACGCGTGGCATAACGAGCGTGACAAAGCGAGAATCTTCGCTGTCACGGAAGCTGCGCCATTTAATGTACTCTTGAGATTCGAAAACAGCACCAATATCACGAGGCTTAGATAGCTCGGTAAAATCATCAAAACCAAACATCGATGCACCCGCAGCGGAGATAAAGGGGCAGAAGCCCGATGCCGCGATGTGTGACATATTGCTCAAAAAGTCGATGTCTTCAGGGTGGTTAGAGAACTCAAAGTCACCAATTAGAGCGCCAAAGGGTTCACCACCAGCAATGCCAAACTCATCTTCATAGATGCGCTTAAAAATTTGGCTTTGGTCGAACTCCACTGCTTTGTCGAGATCGCGAGCAATTTCTTTTTTGCTCACATTCAGCATGCGGATTTTTAATGATTTACCCGTTTCTGAATTAGTGACCATGTGATTGAGGCCACGCCATGATCCTTCTAGCTTTTGGAATTTTTCTTGGTGCATAATGGCACTAAGCTGCTTGGACATAGCCGTATCAATCGCGTTGATTGCTTGATTGATTGTTTGTGTTAGATTTTTGTCCCAAGTAACAGTGCCTTCAAGTGCTTGTGAGGTCAGGTTAGCAAGTAGGTCTTGAGTTTCATCGGGCTCAGTTTGCTTGGTTGCGCCAATGGCCTGCTCAAGTAGACTAATCGACTGCTCAGCAGCTTCGCCTTCGGCTGCTTCATTTTGAAGAGTCTCAGTACTCATTATTCTTTATCCTCTGCTTTATCATCTAAACCCAGTTCTTTGGAGATTTCTGCAACGTTATCAGTATTTTGCAAAATCTCTTCAAGCACTTTCTCTAATTCTTCTGAACGATCAGCCTTGCTGAGTAAGTCGCGTAACTTATTACGTGCTTCTAGCAGCTTTTTAAGCGGCTCAACCTGATCAACAATGGCTTCTGGTGAGAAATCATCCATTTTTTTGAAGTCGAGATCGACACCCATTTTGGTTCCATCATTGGCCAATGTGTTTTCGACCTGTAGTTCCAACTTAGGATTGACCTTCGTCATGACATCGTTAAAGTTTTCGCTGTCAATATTCGTGAACTTGCGCTCTTTTAATGGCTTGCGAGTCGCCGCATTGTCGCCAGAGTAATCGCCCATAACGCCTGCCACAAAAGCCAGTTCACGTTGTGCACTGGTTCCATTTGCTTCGACATCATAAGTAATGTGAACGCGGGGCTTGCGAACACGCTTCAGTTTATTGTGAATACTTTCTGACATTCCAGAGTCTCCTTCCTGCGTGACAACGCATATTGTGTTTGAAATTAAAGTGTTTAAACGCGATTAAATGTATGTTTCTCAATCTTATGACAGCTTATTAGTATTGTATCGCTCGATGAGATAGGCCGTTTTGTATTCAATTGCCTACACACTTGATTGCGATATTACCATGTCAACTAAATTTTGCACGGTTCATGGTCGATTTGGTCATGCCTGTTGTTCACGGCCTGCCATTGTTTATGCTCAGTAGCTGAATAATGCCTCCTAGTTACCAACCCAGATTCTTCGGTTCTTCAGGAGCTGCCTCATTGGATGGCGTGCTATCCCCTGCGCTGGATGATGCATTGTTTGATGGTTGGGCGGCAGCTTGAGCAATCGGTTTGGGGGGCGCGACATAGGTTTTTGTATCCGACCCATCCAGCGCAACGCCGGTCAGCTGGGAGTAAATCCCCTTTGCTTGCTCATCGGGTAAGAGCTCCATCATGAGCTCTGATACGGTCATGCGACCCCATTTCATAATACGCTCAATTCCCGGTCCAATCGGTGTATGCGGCTCGTAACGGCGGAAGTATTCGGCTATATCACTTAAACGCTTAAGTGCATCCTCGCGGTCAATAATCGTACCTTCTCGAACGACCATTGCACTTGTTACTTGAGGCGTAGCCGCTTGTTGTCCGGTGATATCATTGGCAGATGCTTGTTCTGGTGCGTCGATTGGATCAGGCTCTGGTGCCTCGACAATGAGTTTGTCGGAAAAGATGAATTGGCAGGTTCGAATGATTTCATCGAGTAACTTATTAATATTACTGCTTGGCGGTGCATCATTGCCGCAATACTTACGCAATGTTGCAGAAAGGTCTTTGTAGCAGGTTTGTGTTGCTTCGAGTGTTTCGAGTAAGTGCGTGTAGAACTGCCCATCGCCATTGGCGATGCTACTTTCTATGCCCTTGATGCTATAACCTAGCGAGTCGATACGGGCGGCTTTTTCGTCGTCGTCTTTTACTTGATCTGCATTGCGCGCTTGCAAGTACTCCCAATACGTAAAAGGCTGATCGTCATAATCACCGGCAAGCTGTGTGTTGCGCATTGGAGCCAGCAATGTGCCCTCACCACTTTCACCGTTTAACCCAGTAATCGGGAGGACTTTGGTTTCAATGCCGTCTTCATCTGGCTCGGGGTAGAGGTCTTCCCAATATTGATCGATCATCTCTGAAAGCAGCTTAAACCCATCGTGCATACCGCTAAAGCCATGCAAACGAATAAGCCCTTCAATCATCCAGCACGCCACTTCAATATCTTTAGACTGCTCTTTTAAGATGGCTTGCGCCTCATCGATGACAGTTTGCCAAGGTGTAATAGTATCTGCGCCCTCGTCAAACATGGCTGAGCGCTCAGCCGAACGCCCATCATTGCGCGCATCTTTTATGCGGTAGTAATGTGAGCTAGGGGAGCGGTCCTCACGAATGTCATCACCTTGCGGTTTGTCTTCAGTGATGGGCTTGAGGAGGCTTTCAATGTCGAGTATAGAATCTAAAGGCACAGGTATTCCTTGCTGGTTGCACGTGTCTTTTTATATTGATGTTCATGTTGTCATGGGAGGGGTGAGTCTTGGCCCTCTCTTGTTATCTGCCTATCATAAGGCAAATATTGCAAGATGAACAAGTCGTCATCGTAAGACAGCGAATGTCATACATCTCTTACGTGGCAGTCTCTGAAAGCTATTGATAGACGTGGTGGGGATGTTCTCGCTTAAGCGTGTTCATATCGCGCTCCAAATCCATCGGTTTGGCTTCAATCTATAATGATGTATGCACTCGTAACAATAAAGACAGTCAGAATAATTAGAGTTATTCAAAAAAATAGATCTTTCAAAAAGTTCCATTTTTCGCCTTTATCTCTTTTTTGGCGTGTAATTATCTTTTTGTTGGCCAAAATCTTATTATTAAGGTGTCCTTTTAGTTTTTTAGTATGTTTTTTGTTCTTTAAGGTGAGTATTTTTACTGCTTGTCGTCATCTAATACGTCATTTTTGATTTTAATTTTTCATAGTTTTTAATTGTATTTTTTTTGCCCTATATTGTTTGTTTTTATCAAGTTATAACGTTTTTATAAACTAGTTATCTTATGTGATGTTAGGTACTTTATTTTTCGATTCTCCTTGTAATCTCAGAAATGCACGCTCATTAATCTCAATTGCCTACGCGATAGTTTTTAGTGATATGCGCTATAAAAAAGATCTATATAAAGATCTACATAAGAGATGCTATTTCCCATTAATAGCGATTATTTTCAGGAGAGTATTCATATGAAGTCTGCAATTAAGCAAGTCGGTTTGTCGAGTGTGTTGGCATGCCTTAGCATTGGAGTCGCGGTTGACTCCCATGCTCGAGGTTCTAGCAGTTTTTCTAATTTTCAAAGTAGCAGTCATTTTAAATTTCCTTTCAGTCATCCTTCACGCACTGATAGGATTTTGCGTAAAAAGCTATATATTTATGATGTATCGCCTGTTACTCCACCCGCACCACAAAACCCAGACATGGTTGCTCTTGGGCAAAGTTTATTTTTTGATAAAGAGCTTTCTGGGCGCCGAAATATTTCTTGTGCAACCTGTCACCACCCTACATTGGGCTCTGCTGATGCTCAAAGCCAGTCGCGCGCGCAAGGTGCTGTTGGCCTAGGCTCAAGCCGACGCCAAGATGGTGACGAACGCTTTGATTTCTTACCACGTAACGCTTTAAGTTTGTGGAACCGTGGTGTCCCAGGTTGGGATGTTATGTTTTGGGATGGTCGTTTATCAGGTAATGCAGAAATTGGTTTTATTTCGCCCGCCGGTGATGACACGCCACAAGACTTTACAAATGCATTAGGTGCATTTAGTGCCTTTCCTATTACTCCCGATGAAGAAATGCGAGGCTTCCCAGGTCAGCTAGATGTATTTGGCCAGCCAAATGAATTAGAAGATCTTACTGATTCAGACTTTGTACAAATCTGGGAGCGTATTACGGCTCGTATTGTCAATAATGACAATTATGATGAGCTACTTGATAAGGCTTATCCTGATGTAGCGCAAGAAGATATTGATATTGTTGATATCAGTAATGCCATGGGAGCATTCATGACTGAAGCTTTCACAGCATTGAATTCGCCGTTTGACCAATATTTAGCAGGTGATAATAGTGCTATGTCAGAAAGCGCAAAACGTGGCGCGCTTTTATTTTATGGTCGAGCAAACTGTGCTGCCTGTCACTCAGGTAATTTACAAACAGACTTTGGTTTCCATAACATAGCCGGACCTCAAGTTGGAACGGGTCGTGGTGATGCTGCTCCATTGGATTTAGGTCGTGGTGCTGTCACGGGTAACGCTGCTGAAGACTTCCAGTTCCGTACGCCTTCATTACGTAACATTGAGCTTGAGTCACCTTACTTCCATAACGGTGCCTTTGATAAGCTCGAAGATGCAATTCGCCATCACCTTGATCCAGAAGGATCTATTGCGTCATATAACCCAAATCAAATTGAATTTGAACTTGTTACCGGTAGCTTTGAAAACGACCCTGCAACACTTGAGCGCATTTTCAGCACACTAGCACCTGAGTTGCGCACATATGGTCGCCCATTAAATGATTCAGATGTAGATGACCTAATGTCCTTTATGGGTGCACTAACGGATCGTTCATCATTGAACTTACATGATTTGATTCCTAACAGCGTAGCAAGTGGCTTGCCTATCCCTGATTAACTTGTCATGTGGCTGTCAATTTGAAAGCCACATTCTTGGGTTGATCCAAGTCTCTATTAATACTGACTTACGGTAATATTCTTATTAGTCAGTATTACCCTAAGGCCACTCTTGTGATTGAGTGGCCTTTTTTTTACCCTAAAAAATATGCTGGCCTGCTTAATAAGTAAAAATGTATGGCTAAAAATTGTGTATGCAGGTGTGTTAAGAGCACAAAGCGAAAAGATTTGCTAAGTTTTATATATGTATTAATCGTTTATTAGAGTGTTAAGCTGAAGGTAATGTTGCTGCAAACGGGAGTGTTGAAGCCGCTGTTTGGCATGCTTTATGGAAAGCCAAAAAGCAGGATGCAGTGATGCCAATCTATATTATGGTGTGGAGAGAGAATGAAAAAAATAAAAAATGAAGCGGAGTTGGTATCTGAAGCATTAAAAGTGGGTGCCACATATGCCAGAAAGCGCGGAGTAGGTGAAGTAGAGTCTCATGACTCGGCAAAATTAAAAGTTGAATTTGTCTATCGTTTGCTGGTGCATGATAAGCTCATTCAGCCCCTAGCAAAAGGACAAGAAAATGACGTACATCGCCGTCATAAATTAGCGTTGTGGATGCAGAAAACGCTCCCTAAGGATCACCCGCTTACCTCTGCATAACGGTTTCTATTTGATTAGAAGCTGAAACGTCAGCTGGGTAACATAAAGCGAACAATAAAAAGGCCTCTATCAGAGTATTGATAGAGGCCTTGGATATTAGTTATAAATAACGGTAACTGTTTAGTCTATGCAAGTTAGTCTCTCGAGTTAGTCTCTGCGAGGAGGACGATCACCTGATGGGCGAGAGCGTCGTTTGCTATTGGGCTTTTTGCCATCGCCGCGCTTAAACGGCTTTTTACCGGATTTTCTTTCATTATTAAACCCAGGATCAGCAATGGCTGTTAGGTTAATTTGCTTTTTGCATACCCAGACTTTTTTCAGCTTTTGAAGCATCTCGCTTGGCATATTGGCTGGTAAGCTAACCGTCGAATGATCATCTTGGATGCTAATACGCTGGATGTACTGACTGCTGATATCAGCTTCATTCGCTAATGCGCCCACAATATTGCCAGGTTTTACGCCGTCACTACGCCCTACATCTAAGCGGTAACTTGACATTGGAATGCGCTCACCGTCTTGTTCGCGACGTGGTCTACGGTCGCGGTCGCGGCGATTGTCATCACGATCTCTATCTCTATCTCTGAAGGTGACTTCTCTTTCTGGACGATCTTGCAAAAAGAGAGGTTGTTCTCCATGAACGAGCTTCGCAAGTGCTGCGGCCATTTGCATGGGATCGGTGCCTTCTTCTGTATGAAGTTCATTAAGAATTTTGGCATAGATCTCTAAGTTTTCACCTGCAATGGTCTCTACAATCTGCTGCTTAAAGCGTTGTTGACGTTGCTCATTAATGTCGGCAACAGACGGTAGCTTCATCGGCTCGATGGGCTTGCCTGTTGCGCGTTCAATGGTACGCAGCATGCGCTGTTCACGTCTGGCAACAAATAAGATTGCATCACCGCTTCTTCCCGCACGACCTGTACGACCAATACGGTGTGTATAGGCTTCGCTGTCATAAGGGATGTCGTAATTGATAACATGCGTAATACGCTCTACATCGAGCCCACGTGCTGCAACGTCTGTTGCAATCAAAACATCAATTTTGCCTTTTTTCAGCCGCTCAACAGTGCGTTCGCGAATGTTCTGGGATATATCGCCATTCAGTGCTGCGGCACTGTGTCCACGTGCTTCTAGCTTTTCTGCCAGCTCAACGGTTGCCGTTTTGGTGCGTACAAAAATAATGGCTGCATCAAAAGGTTCGGCTTCTAAAATGCGCGTGAGGGCATCAAGCTTATGTACGCCGCCAACAGGCCAGTAACGTTGGCGAATAGTCGTCGCCGTTGTTGTTTTCATGGCGACTTTGACATGCTCGGGGTTTTGCAAATAAGTATTTGCAACGCGCGCAATTTCTTTTGGCATGGTGGCAGAAAAAAGCGCGATTTGTCGGTTGTCTGGTGTTTGTTCTAGAATCCACTCAACATCATCAATAAAACCCATGCGTAGCATTTCATCGGCTTCATCCAATACCAAGTGCTTAAGATCACTGAGTTTGAGTGTGCCCTTGCGCATATGGTCCATTACGCGCCCTGGAGTACCCACTACAACTTGTACACCGCGCTTAAGGGCTCTGATTTGTTGATCGTAGGCTTGGCCACCGTATACGGGTAGCACGTGAAAGCCTTTTAGAAAATGTGCATAGCTTTGAAACGCTTCGGCAACCTGAATTGCCAGTTCACGTGTTGGCGCTAAGACCAATACTTGTGGAAGTCGACTGTTGACGTCGACCATTTGTAGGAGCGGTAGTGCAAATGCTGCGGTTTTACCGGTTCCGGTCTGGGCCTGGCCCAGAATATCGCGGCCTGCAAGCATAACGGGTATGGCTTGGGCTTGAATAGGTGAGGGGGTTTCGTACCCGATTTCTGTGATGGCTTCTAAAATACGGGCATTGAGGCCAAGTTGCTCAAAACTCTGGCTTTCTTGGGTCATGAAGGCGTCCTGTGAAGGGAAATAAAGCCCAAGCCTATGTCAAAAGCCTCGGGCAAAAAAAGGTGCGGGATTATATCGTCACACGTCACATTTGTCTATTTTTTGGACAGTTTTTGTCTGTTTGTTCTCATCATCCAATAAAGTGCCATCCCAGAATTTCATTTAGTCCCGACGTAAGCGCTCACTTACAGCGATGGGGCTTGGGAAAAAGAAAATAACGATATAGCTCGAAACTAAAAAGGTGATGATTGCTGCGCTTTGAATAATGACTTTGACTTGCTCGCCAATAATCATATTGCTGCTTGCAACAATAACGAGCAGAAGTGAGAACTCGCTGATTTGTCCTAGGCGAAAGCCTACATCCCAAGCAAGCTCTTTACGTTCGCTGCGTTGCCGCAATAAAAAGTAAAAGGTTGTTGGTTTGATCACAATGACGATTAAAGAAACAACCAGAATGGGTACGATGAGCTGCGGCAGAAGATGGATATTTAATTGAGCGCCCAGTGCGAAAAAAAACAAAATCAAAAAGAAATCACGCAACGGTTTGAGATTGAGTGCAATAAATTGTGAGATCGGGCTGGTAGCCAAGGTAATACCGGCAATAAAGGCCCCAATTTCTGCCGATAACCCCATAATATTTGCAAGCTCGGCAAGCCCTAAGCACCAACCAATGGCGATAAGAAAGATATATTCTTGAATGCGGTCAAAGCGTGCAATGAGCTGTAGCAATATGTATTTCACAAAAAGAATCGCAAATACCCCTAATGCAGGGAGCGCCAAAAAAGCCATTCCAAGCTCACCTACATTAACCCCCTCTTGCATGCCGCTTGCTAGTATTAACAAGCAAATAATGGCCAAAAAATCTTGGAAAAGCAGGAGTCCTACCATGAGCTCACCCGTGTGGCGGTGGTGAAGTACCGTTGTTGGGAGTAATTTAATCCCAATGATGGTGCTCGAAAACATCATGGCCATACCCAAGACCGCGGCTTCGGTAGTGGTGAACTGAAACGCCTTTCCAATAGCAAAACCTAGGCTTGCAAAAATACAGGCGCTAATGAGTGCAGTGGGGGTGATCTCTTTAAAAACGCTTTTCAGTGCCTTAGGCTGCATATCGAGCCCAAGTAAGAAGAGCAAAAAGACAATGCCAATATGCGATAGCTCACTGATAAGGTGAATATCACTTACCGCTTTTAGACCAAAGGGCCCAAGAAGTATGCCTACAGCGACGTAAACAACGATAAGGGGTTGGCGGGTATAAAGTGCTAGGGTTCCGATGATGGCGGACGCGGTGAAAATGAGAAAAAAAGCCTCAAAAATATGACCGTGCATAGTCAGTTCCGCTGAAGGGGCGTATCAATCTATTCTAGATGAGGTTGATAGAAGTACCCCAAGAAAAGACTCGCTTTTACTTGGGGTTTATTCCGGTATTGAGGGCAATAACCGTTAAGCATTCCCCAGATGAATCTGGAGAATGTAATTAGCGACGTCTAAACAGTGGACGCGACTCATCCGAAGAAGCTTGGTAGCTATTGCTAAAGTCTTCTAGGCTAACAAGCATTGACTCTATATTGCTATTTTCATCAACAACATAAGAGTCAAAGCCGCAGCGCTTCAAGTAAAACAGTTGATCTTGAATGTAATGACCTGCGGCCTGAAGTTCGCCGGTGTATTCACATTCTTCGCGCAGTATTCTGGCTAGCGAAAAGCCGCGACCGTCTGCAAAAGCACCAAAGTGCACAGCGATGGCAGGTGCTTTGGCGACTGCATCAGTTAAGAGCGTAGGGTCGGTATCACAGTGAAGGACAATGCCCACTTGTTGACCGCTGTAATCTGCTGCTAGCCAATCTTCTAGCGGGATAAGATGATGGCCACTGTTTAGGTTTACATCTGTGCTACTGTCTTCTAGTACTTGCCAAGTGTAGTCTTCAGCAACACCATTTTTAATTAGCTTTGGCATATACGCGCTCCTTAAAAACGGGAAGGCCTAAACGAGTGTAAGCATCTAAAAAGCTTTCTTC
>CALIUX010000027.1 GCA_938048505.1 uncultured Pseudomonadales bacterium | reverse complement strand
ATTTACCCTGATATTGTCGTTGAACCGGCTTTTTATGTGTTGATTGGTATGGCAGGCATGATGGCTGCGGTGATTAATGCACCGCTAGCGGCATTGGTTGCTGTGCTAGAGCTCAGTTATAACCCCCATATTATTTTCCCTGCGATGTTGGTGATTGTTGTTGCGTGCGTCTCAACACGGTACTTTTTTAACTTTGGCGGTATCTTTACTGAGCAACTCAAATACAGTGGGCGCCCGTTGAACTTAAAGCCGGCACAGCAAGCGTTGCGCAGAGCAGGTGTACGCAGTGTGATGGATTCTGCCCTAGTTCTGGTTCATCAAACGATTGATTATGAACAAGCCAAAAAAGTATTGGTCAATAAACCCAATTGGTTAATTGTTGATAAGGCACCAAAGTATGTAGCGTTAAAGGCGGCAAACTTGGCGGCCTGGTTAGATGGCGCACCTGTTGAAGTCTTGGCGCTGGAAAAAGACATTGATTTATTTGAGATTCCCGCTCAGCGTTTGCGGTTGGCGGCAGTTCATGAAGAGGCCACTCTTTGGGAGGCAGAGCAAGCCTTATCGCAAGGCCAAGCTGATGCGTTGTACGTTACGGCAGATAACCAATCTGTTCTGAATGCGATGCAAGGCCTTGTGACAGAAGAACATTTAGATAATTATTACCATTCATAAGCGGCGCTAAAAGGTCGCTGTTTTATTATTACTACTGAAATATGTTGTTGGAGACTGTCTATGCTTTGGGTCAAAGCATTTCACATTATTGCCGTTATCTGTTGGTTTGCGGTGCTTTTTTATCTGCCTCGTTTGTTTGTTTATCATGCTAATACCACCGATGAGCAAGGCCGCGAGCGCTTTAAAATTATGGAGCGAAAACTCTACCGAGTCATCGGCATGCCTTCTATCATTGCCGTATGGGTATTGGGCTCTTGGTTAGCCGTGACGGGTTGGGATTATTACAAGACGCAAGGTTGGTTTCATGCAAAGCTGTTATGTGTCTTTTTACTCACAGGCTACCACCATATGTGTGGCGCATACGTGAAAAAATTTGCGAAAGATTTGGAGCCGCCTAGCCATGTGTTCTTTCGCTGGTTCAATGAGATCCCAGTGCTTTTCTTAATCGTGATTGTTTGTTTAGTCGTGGTAAAACCATTTTAGTCTTGGTGACGAAGACACGAAAATGTATTAGTTGATGAAATATATGCTGGTTTTGATGGCTATTTCGACCAGCATGTATTTGAGTTGTGTGCTTCAAATAAGCTCAAAGGAATGCGAGGCGACAATATTGCCATTCACCTGTAAGTGTAAGTGATGTAAGCCCGGATAATATTGCCGAGTAGTAATCGCTTTAAAGGAATGCTGTTTGCTGATTGTTATGGATTGATTCTTTTCGACGGTCATTGATTTCAATTTAAACACTTTGCGTGAGTGTTGATTATTTTTCCTTAAAAAATCGATAGCAAAATCAATCACTAGGTTTTGTGTGTCTGCAGAAGTAAGCGTGATCTCAAACGGTAGCGCATCGCCTTGAGAGACGGTTGATTGACTCCTGATGACAGGGTTTTGGATATGCGCTTCATGGATACCAAATAAAGATAAGCACTTTTTATTGCCGGCCTTAATCAGCGAGCGACAGCCATGTTTAATAATCCAGTTAGTATGAGGGTTATTATCCTTCTTCCACCGCTTACACAGATCAATAACGTATTGGGGGTGATCCTTGCTAATGTCATTAAGGTTATTTGCTACGGATGTTTGAACATAGCGGCTTGGGTCTTGTTTAAGTGTCTCTAAAATAGGAAGTAGGTCACTGGGGTCAACAATAAATTCTTTTAGTTGCATGCCCCAAGGTAAGCGAGGGCGACAACCTTCACTCGCTAAACGCCTGACATGTTCATTAGAATGGTGTGTCCATTCAGCCATTTTTTGCATCGTTTCATTGGGGTAACGCATAATAAAAGGGCGGATGGCAAACTCGGCTGTATGCAAAGGCGTTAACGCCTCCAATACTGAGTAGGCGAGCTTGGGGTAATCAAGGCCAGCAAAGGCGACATAATCGATAATCGGCCAAGAGGCGAATTTACGCATGCTGTCAGCGGGATCACCATAATCCCAATGCTTGGGGAGAGTTTGCAGCTTAAGTGCCATGACCTCAAAGCAGGGCGCACATTGAGCAATGCACTGGATAATATGATTTACCCGCTCTTTGAGCTCCATTTCTTCTAAGCCCTTTTGGGCTTGCGTTAAAAAACGCTTACCATCAAATTGTGGCTCAATCGCACTTAAGCCTTTTTGAATGCGACTTAATGCGTTTGGGCCAAGGTGATCCTTCATTAAAGTAGCCATGTTTATATCCTATATATTTGAACCCTTATGCTTAAACGCTGGATGTGAGCGCTACTGGAGTACAATTTTTATAGAAGGCATCGTGCAAGACGATGCCGTATAACGTTATGCCGTGGTCTGTGCGATAGCTTCACCCATTCTAACAATACTGTTTTCGCCTAAATGGCTATGCCATTGCATGCTGTCTTTTGCGGTCAGTACAATGGCTGTTGAACCTAATAAAAAACGGCCCATTTCATCGCCCTTGCCGAGTTCGATGGCATTATTGTTGATGTAGTTAAAATGCTTAACGCGCTTTTTGACAGGGGCAACGAGACCTTCCCAAGGTGTTTGAATGCTCGCAACAATCATCGCGCCTACCAATACAACAGCCATAGGCCCGTTTTCGGTCTCGAAGTGGCATACAACGCGTTCATTGCGAGAGAAAAGCCTAGGTACATTTTGCGCTGTAACCGTATTAACTGAAAATAAATCACCCGGCACATGGGTCATATGCGTGAGTTTTCCTGCAAGTGGCATATGCACACGATGATAATCACGGGGTGATAAATAAATGGTCGCAAAATCACCATCTTGATAAGGCTCGGCGTCTTTTTCTTCACCGCCAACTAGCTCTAATAAACTGTAGTCTTGGCCTTTTGCTTGAAATATACGGCCATTTTTAATTGCGCCTAACTGGCTAATTGCTCCATCGGCTGGGCTGACTAAGGTTTTGTTTGAATCAATAGGGCGTGCATCAGGCTTCAGGGCACGCGTAAAAAAGTCATTAAAGCAGGCGTAGGCTTCAGGGTTTTCTTCCAGCGCTTGACTCATGTCAATATCGTACTTA
>CALIUX010000026.1 GCA_938048505.1 uncultured Pseudomonadales bacterium | reverse complement strand
TGCTACAGAAGCATCTGAAAATGCTGATGTGCCAGGCTTTGCGGTATCCGTCAGCTTGGCTGACAGTGTTGCGGCTGCCCCTGGTGATACAGTCTTTGTCTATGCACGTGCATGGCAAGGGGCCAAAATGCCGTTGGCAATCCAGCGTATTACGGTGTCAAAACTACCGGTCACACTGCAGCTTGATAACTCTATGGCGATGGCACCAGGAATGGATATGAGCACAGCGCTTGAGCTCGAATTATTGGCTCGCGTTTCAAAGTCGGGCAGCCCTGTCCCGCAATCAGGTGATTGGCAGGCGAGTGTTGGCCCTGTTACGTTAGGTAAAGGGACTACACCGTATAACTTGGTTATTGCTGACAAGGTGCCTTAGGTTTTAATATGGGTTTTCTGTAAGCTTGCACATATATTCCACACAAACACTGGAGTGAGCCAACTGAAGAGCGTTGGTGCTAAACGGCTAAGCAAAGAGTCATAAATAGATTGTGCTAAGCCTTCTATTTGACAGACTCTTTGATTGCGAGTGCCTGTTACAGCTGTTTTCTCATGCTTAGATTGTACTCTACTGTTTTTTATATGCTCGTCTTGTTTAGTCTTTAGGTTGGGGGCGGCTTTGTCGCCCTCTAACTAAAGTTGTAAAAATGTGCCAATATTTCCCTTCTTTTACGCTTCTTCATGAGCGCTCTAGGTTTTAACCGTGTAGAATTCCATTTTTGCCATAGTGACTGATTTGTTATGGCATTGTGATGCTTTGAAATACTTTTTGTATATTGCACCTAAATCAAAGTACATTTGAATAACAATTAAAAAAATAACCCAAACATTCCATAACAGACTACAACAAGAGTTAAGCAGTATTCTATGCGGTTAAAGTGCATTAAATTGGCTGGATTCAAATCATTTGTTGATCCGACTACGGTTTACTTTCCCAGTAATTTATGTGCTGTTGTGGGTCCAAACGGTTGTGGTAAGTCCAATATCATTGATGCAGTACGCTGGGTGATGGGGGAATCGTCCGCTAAGAACTTGCGTGGCGAGTCCATGACGGATGTTATTTTTAATGGCTCTAATGGGCGTAAGCCGGTAGGCCAAGCCTCTATTGAGCTGGTGTTTGATAATACGGATAAAACGCTAAAAGGCGAGTATGCCGCCTATAACGAAATTTCTATTCGCCGTAAAGTTACGCGTGACTCACAAAACCTTTATTACCTTAATGGTACAAAATGTCGGCGCCGTGATATTACGGATATCTTCTTAGGGACTGGCTTGGGCCCGCGCAGCTATGCCATTATTGAACAGGGCATGATCTCAAAACTGATTGAGGCAAAACCTGAAGAATTGCGTGTCTTCATTGAAGAAGCTGCTGGCATCTCAAAATATAAGGAGCGCCGCCGAGATACAGAGAACCGTATGCGACGCACGCATGAAAACCTTGAGCGCCTAGCGGATATTCGTGAAGAGCTTGATCGCCAGTTGTCACGCCTCGAAAGGCAGTCTCAAGCGGCCGAAAAATATACAGAATTCAAAAAAGAAGAGCGCCAACTCAAAGCTTTTTTGCAAGCGCTACGCTATAAGGTTTTACGCGATAAGGGTACAAATAAGCAAAGCATCATTACAGACCTCGAGCTCAAGATCGAAGCGGGTGTGACCAAGCAGGTCAATATTGATTCGACATTGGAAGCCGAGCGTTTAAAACTGACCGATGCCACGGATCAATTCCATCAAGTTCAAGAGCGCTTTTATGCCATTGGTTCAGATATTGCGCGAATCGAGCAAACGATTAAGCATTCTCAAGAGCGTAAGCAATTACTCACTTTAGATCTTGAGCAAACAGAAAAAGACTGCAAGGAATCGACTGAGCATTATCAAAAAGACATTGATAAAGCCGAAGGCTGGGAAACTGAGCTACTGACGATGGAGCCAGAGTTGGCTGTCTTAGAAGAAACGGCCGAGCTCTCATCTGAAGCGCTAATAGAATCAGAAGAACTGATGCAATCTTGGCAGCACGACTGGGATACCTTTAATCAAAAAGCCCAAGCCCCAAGGCAACAAGCTGAAGTACAACAATCTCGTATACAGCACCTTGAAACGGTGCAACAACGTTTACTTACTCGCATTGATAAGCTAACCGATGAGAGTAGAGAGCTTATTGTTGGCGATGCCGAAGACGATATTCTTGAACTGCGTGAAACGATTGCAATGGCTGAAGAAGAGCTTGAGCAATTACGCATGGATCTCGAAGAACGAGGCGAAAGTGTCTTGTCTTTACGCGAAGACGAGCAGGGCATCCGTTCGGAACTTACAGCTTTACAAGGTGATTACCAAACAGCTAAAGGGCGTTTGTCGTCTTTAGAAACCTTGCAACAATCAGCACTAGGTAGTGGTGAAGAGTTAACCCAATGGCTAAAAGCACAGGGCGTTTCTTCATTGCCTCGTCTGGCCGAGCAGCTTACGGTTGAATCGGGTTGGGATAGGGCGGTTGAAATTGTATTAGGCGCACGTCTACAAGCATTTGTTGGTGCCTCGGATATTGACGCTTTGGCCAAAGCGCAGGCAAGCCTTATTGCAGGGGAATGTGTTGTATTCGGTGTGGATGATTCTACCAATACGTCACATACCACTAGTGCTATAGACCCTAAAAGCTTGGCACATAAAGTATCGGGCAGTATTAATTTACATGGCCTATTAGCCAGTGTATTAGTGGCGAATGACCTTCCCGAGGCCCTTTCACTGCGTTCTACGCTAGAGCCTCATCAGTCGGTAATTACTGTTGACGGTCAATGGCTTGGACCAAACTGGCTGCATGTTGTGAAAGCGGATGACACCAGTGCGGGTGTTATTGCTCGTCAAAAAGAGATCGAAGCCCTTCAGCAACAAACGCTCGAACAAGACAAGGCAATTCAAATACGTATTGAAAAGCTCGATGAGACTAAGTTGCAGTACAAAGCGGCTGAGCAATCTCAAGATGAATTACGCAAACGTATTGACCAGCGCCAGCAAGCGCTTTCGAGTGATAAAACGCAACTCACCGCGCATACGGTTAAGGTTGAGCAGGTTTTAGCGCGTAAAGATCGTGTAAATGCTGAAATTGACGAAGCGAAAGAGCAATTATCACTCGAAGCAGAAAGCTTGGCTGAAGCGCGCATGCAATTACAAAGCGCTATTGAGGGAATGGAGGCCGATACACAAGCGCGAGAAACATTACTTGAGCGTCGCGATCAGCTGAAAGACACCCTCGAAAACAGCCGCCAAAAAGCTAGGCAAGATAAGGATCTTGCCCATCAGCTTGCTATGAGAATGCAGGCTGTCAGCACGCAACTTCAAGCAGTAAAGGGCGGTTTAACGCGGCTCAATGAGCACGTTGCACGCTTAGAGGAGCGTCGCCAAGGCTTGCTTGATAGTTTGGCAGAAGGGTCTGCACCGGTTGAGTTACATCAAGAAGAGTTAGAGGCGCACCTGCAAAAACGTGTTTCAGTTGAAGAGCAGTTGCTTGTGGCCAAAAAGGCTGTGGAGTCCATTGAAGAAGGGCTTCGCAATGCAGAAAAAGAGCGCCAGACTATCGAGCAAGACGTGCAGCGCGTTCGTGCAGAGTTGGAGCGTGAGCGCCTTGAAACACAGACTTATGATGTACAAGCGCAGAGTTTGCGTGAACAACTTGAAAATGACGACCATAATGTCGATATCCTCATCACAGAGTTGCCCGATGAAACTGAACAAGATTTAGAGCAAGCACTCGAAAAAATGGCAGCCCGTATTAGCCGTTTAGGGCCGATTAACTTAGCGGCTATTGATGAGTACAAAACGGAGTCTGAGCGTAAGACATACCTCGACTCGCAGAATGATGACTTAATTGAAGCCCTCGAAACACTTGAAAACGCGATTCGAAAAATCGATAAAGAAACCCGTACGCGTTTTAAAGAAACATTCGATCAGGTCAACAGTGGTTTACAAGAGCTCTTCCCTAAAGTCTTTGGTGGCGGTCATGCTTACTTAGAGCTGACGGGTGAAGATTTACTTGATACAGGCATTGCCATTATGGCAAGGCCACCAGGTAAACGTAACAGCACAATTCACCTACTTTCGGGTGGAGAAAAAGCCCTAACGGCCATTGCGTTGGTTTTTTCAATTTTCCGATTGAACCCAGCACCATTTTGTATGCTGGATGAGGTTGATGCACCATTGGATGATGCCAATGTGGGACGCTATGCTCGTATGGTCGAGCAGATGTCTTCATCTGTGCAATTTATTTATATCACCCACAACAAGATTGCTATGGAAATGGCTGATCAGTTGATGGGCGTCACCATGCATGAACCAGGTTGTTCGCGCATGGTGACCGTAAATGTAGAAGAAGCCGCAGAAATGGCGGCTCTTTAGGAGAATAGATTATGCGTGAATGGCTAACTGTCATTATTATTTTATTGATTATCGGCATTATTTTGGATGGCGTACGACGTGTTCGCGCGGCACGACGTGAACGCATTCACTTATCGGCCTCCCTCGCTGATGAGTCGGGTGGTTTAGACGAAGATATTGGTGGTAGCGAGTTCCCTTCTGGCGGCGCGCGCGTTGCGGGTTATCGCCACCCCGATGAAACACCCATCAGTAAAGATGATTCGAAAGAGCCTGTTTTATCTCGTGCTAAAGGGGCTTTTTCGTCTAAGGCTTCTTTAGACGCAGCGGTAGAGTCAGCCCCCGTACTGATGGATTCAGCCCAAGAGTCTAACCTTGAACCGGCTTTAGGCAATATTGATGAGCTTGATGGCGTTTCGGTTGAACCGCCTGCTGCTCATATTGATGATGTTCAAGAGAGCCGCAGTGAGCCTAAACCGAGCTTGGCTGCAAAAGTCGTGAAAAAAGTGGCTCAAAAAGTTGAGCCTAAAATACGCTCGACCGATGAGAATAGCGCTGGAAGTGGCTCGCCAGAAGGTGAAACTTTAGCGCCTGAAGAAGTCATTGTGATCAATGTCATGGCGCAAAGTGGTTATCAATTTCATGGTGCTGATCTTCTTGCGGTCCTCACTGAGCAAAACTTGCGCTTTGGAACAATGGATATTTTCCATCGTCATAAAAATGATGATGGTTCAGGCGAAATCTTTTTCAGCTTGGCTAATATTGTTAAGCCGGGCACGTTTGATTTGAATGCAATGAATGAGTTTGGTACACCGGGTGTCAGCATGTTTATGACGCTACCCATTAAAGGTGACAGCGTGGCGGCATTTGGTTTGATGGCCCGAACGGCTAAAGCCATTGCCGAAGAGCTGCAAGGTGAGCTGAAAGACGAAAATCGTAGCGTTATGACGCAGCAGACGTTTGAGCATTGCCGTCAGCGCGTGATAGAGTTTGAACGAAAGCGTCGTTTGGCGCGGTGATAAGGCAAATGAGAATAAGCTTCTGCCCTTAAGTAGCCACTCTAGTTGCTTTTTAACTGATAGTTATTTCACTATTATAACTATTCCAACAAACCGCCGTATTCAGGCGGTTTGTTGTTTTTGGATGATTGTTAATACCGGAATGTTTTTGAATGACCCCAACACAAGACAGCGCTGAACAGATCATGACACAGTGCCAGTACGAAGCGCTTAAAGCCGAGATCCATCGTCATAATATTGCGTACTACACGCAAGATGCACCGTCTATTCCTGATGCGGAATATGACCGCCTCATGCAATCACTTTTAGCGTTTGAAGCAGAGTACCCTCAGCATGTTACCTCTGACTCACCCAGCCAGCGAGTTGGTGCAGAGCCCCTTGAGGCTTTTGAAAGTGTTGCCCATTTAAAGCCCATGCTTTCTTTGGGGAATGCTTTTAATGCAGAAGATATGCTGGGCTTCGATCAGCGAATTCGAGAGCGGCTCAAAAACCAAACAGACCTTTCTTATGTATGTGAGCCTAAGTTTGATGGTTTGGCTGTCAGCTTGTTATATAAAGATGGCTTGTTTGTTAGAGCCGCAACGCGTGGTGATGGCACAACCGGCGAAGATATTAGCCAAAATGTGCGTACCATTAAAAATGTACCGCTTAAACTTTTGGGGCAGTTTCCGCGTGTTTTAGAAGTGCGCGGTGAAATTTATTTACCTAGGGCAGGCTTTGAAAAGCTGAATCAAATCGCGCGTGATGCAGGCCAAAAGACATTTGTGAATCCACGCAATGCTGCCGCAGGCAGTTTAAGGCAGTTGGATTCACAGATTACAGCGCAACGGCCACTGGTTTTTAATGCATACTCTGTCGGCTTGGTTGAAGGCGATATGCCCAGTAGCCACTATGAAACACTCATTATGTTGCGTGAGCAGGGTTTTGTGGTGAGCGATTTGGCAGAGCGTGTTGACAGTATTGAAGGATGTCTGAATTACTACGACAAGATGGCTGAAAAGCGCGATAACCTGCCTTTTGATATTGATGGTCTGGTCTTCAAAGTAGATGATTTTGAATTGCAGCGCCGCTTAGGATTTGTGGCCAAAGCCCCTCGTTTTGCGATCGCACAAAAATTCCCTGCTCAAGAAGAAATGACAACATTGCTCGCCGTTGAATTTCAAGTGGGTAGAACCGGCGCTATTACACCTGTGGCAAGGCTGGAGCCAGTTTTTGTT
>CALIUX010000025.1 GCA_938048505.1 uncultured Pseudomonadales bacterium | reverse complement strand
TTAAGCGTGATGTGTAGCGTCCATACGAACTAAATGACGCTAAATTTAGCTGATTCATATTGTGCGTGAGATACTGCGCTTTTACTACCACTCAAAACAGAAATTTGTCGCAATTTCTAACTTAAGTTGGGTAATTTGTATACATCCTAGCAAATGCTTCATAGTGAGAATTGTTATCTTTTGTACCAAATCAAAGGGATAAGTATCAGCCTCACTCACAATAATGCGCTGTTTTATGCTCAAGAAACACATTCTCGTGCCTTTTCATCACTCATAGGCACTAATACATTCAGGATTAGTCTTGAATGACGAATCTTAGTTCAAAATGCCGCTTTTTAATGTGTCAGTGATCTGTTTTTCCTTCCGTCGGGTAAAGACGATTAGCGCGTCAAACATCGTAAAGGCAGCTATAGTCATTGAAGGCTAAGTCTATAGACTCTATAATCGCGCCGTTTTGAAGCTTCGGAATGTGCGAAAGCGAATCATTATCGCTAATTATGCACAGTTGTAGCGCGATTTTGGTGATGTGTGTATAGGCCCTTTTTTGCTGTTTTGCTCGGCTCAATGCTTTCTACGGCGTTGTTATGCCTTGGTGCATTCGCTTGGGGTGCTGTTGTAGTGCAATCGGTACTGGTTGGTTGCTTGATCTTCACATTGCCAACCCTTTATTTCACCTTGATGGCATTTCGTTACCAAGGCAAGGCGTGTGCTTCGTCAGTGGTTGGCTCCTTTTATCGTGGTCAAGCAAATAAATTTGTTCTGATGGCCACGGGTTTTGCGTTAGCTTTTGTTTTTATTAAGCCATTGAATGCAGTGGCCCTGTTTGTTGGTTTTTGCTTGATGATTCCCGCACATGTAGCAGTGGTTGCGATGTTTGTCAGCAAAGACCATGGCGACTCAAAAATATAAGTTTTTGAGCGTAAACGTTTTTTAACTTTTGAAACTTTAAATACACTATGGCAAGTGAAAATCTAACTTCGACAGATTATATCCAGCACCATCTCCAAAACATGGCTTATGGCAAATTGCCAGAAGGCTATGTTCGCGCAGATGGATCAATTGTTCAGGCCGATACTTGGACGCTCGCGCACAGTGCGCAAGAAGCAGCCGATATGGGCTTCTGGTGCTTACACCTCGATACATTGGGTTGGGGCATTGTACTTGGCACATTATTTAGCGTCTTCTTCTGGCGTGTTGCTAAAAATGCCACAGCAGATAAGCCTAGCGGCGTGCAAAGCTTCGTTGAGCTGGTCGTTGAGTTCGTGAACAACACCGTCAAAGGTACGTTTAACCACTCCAGTCGATTTGTCGCGCCTATGGGTTTGACGATCTTCTGTTGGGTATTTTTGATGAATTTGATGGATCTTATACCGGTTGATTGGCTTCCCCTCGCGGCTGCAAAAATCTCAGGAGATGATCACTTATTCTTCAAAGTTGTGCCTACGACTGATCCCAATGCTACGCTGGGAATGGCATTGACGATCTTCTTGTTTATGATTTTGTTTTCGATTCGTCAAAAAGGGGCTCTGGGTTTTATAAAAGAGCTCACATTGCACCCTTTTCACAGCGGCAAGCTGCATATCGATATTTTTCTTATCCCTATTAACTTTACGCTTGAGATCATTGCTTTGGTTTCTAAGCCGGTATCGCTAGGTTTACGTCTTTTCGGCAACATGTATGCGGGTGAGATGATCTTTATTTTGATTGCGATTATGTTTGGTGCAGGTGCATTTTTAGGCTTATTTGCCGGTGTATTGCAATGGGGATGGGCCGTCTTCCATATCTTAGTGATAACCATTCAAGCATTCGTGTTTATGGTCTTGACGACCGTTTACATGGCGATGGCGTTTGATACGGGTGAAGAGCACTAAGCATCGACATTGAGCCAATATCGAATTCGCATATAAAACAGTATTTCTATTTTTAACTTTCTATCTTTAAAATTTACGGAGACACAATAATGTCAGCTTCTATAGTTTATTTCTCAGCCGCTTTTATGATTGCTTTTGCCGCACTGGGCACAGGTATTGGTTTTGCCATTTTGGGCGGCAAATTGCTTGAAGGCGCTGCGCGTCAGCCAGAGCAAGGTCCACAATTGCAAAGCAAAATGTTCTTAATGGCAGGTTTACTGGATGCGGTACCTATGATTGGTGTAGGTATTGCTATGTTCCTTATTTTCGTTGTTGCACCTGGCATGGTCGCTTAATTGTTGATTGAGCTTCTTTTTATCAACAAATTAACGCAAGGGGTGTTGGTGTGAATATCAACCTAACGTTAATCGGCCAGTCGATCACCTTTATAGCCTTTATTTTATTTTGCATGAAATATGTGTGGCCTGCACTTTTGGGTGTAATGGAAGCACGTGAGCAAAAAATTGCTAAAGGTCTTGAAGACGCTGAAAAGGCCGATAAAGATCTAGAGCTTGCCAAAGCGCAGGCAGACGAAGCGCTGAACAAAGCGAAAGAGCAAGCTTCTGTCATTGTGGAGCAAGCTAACAAGCGTGCGGCACAAATTGTAGACGAAGCGAAAGAGCAGGCTGTAACAGAAGCCGATCGCATTAAAGCGGCTGCTTCAGCAGAAGTTGATCGTGAGGTGAGTCAAGCTCGCGAAGAACTTCGTAGCAAGGTGTCTGTTTTAGCGGTGGCTGGTGCCGAGAAAATTCTAGGTAGCAGTGTCGATGCAACAGCGCATAGCGCCATGCTCAACAAACTAGCTGCCGAGCTATAAGCAGAGGTCGTTATGGCAGAACTTATGACACTCGCACGCCCTTATGCTCGCGCTGCTTTTGACGCGGCTCGATCCAATAGCCAACTCGCTGAGTGGGCAGAAGGCCTAGCCGTAGCAGCCGCTATTGTTGGGGAGCCGAAAATTAAGCAGTTGCTCGCCGCGCCTGGTTTAACGGCAGCACAAAAAAGTGCTGCGTTTGCCGAGACGTGTGGTAGCGCGTTGAACCGTCAGTTCAACAACTTTATTAGTGTCCTCGCCGAAAATAAGCGTTTGGCTTTATTGCCATATATTCAAACCCTATTTCTCGATCTTAAAGCTCAGCTTGAAAAATCGGTTAGTGTTGAAATCACAACGGCCTTTGCAATCTCTCCGCAGATTCAAGACCAGTTGATTGCAGCATTAACGAAAAAGCTCGAACGTTCTGTAACGCTCGAAGGTAAGCTAGACGAGAGTTTAATAGGTGGCGCCGTTATTCGTGCGGGCGATACCGTAATCGATGGATCAGTCAAAGGCCGCTTGGCCCAATTGGCTGATACCATGAACTCATAACCTGAACTCCTGAACGTTTTGCGTCAGGAATGAGGAATTAGAGCATGCAGCAGCTGAATCCTTCTGAAATCAGTGAAATTATTAAGCAACGTATCGATAGTCTCGACGTTGCAACAACCGCTCAGAACGAGGGCACAATTGTCTCGGTTACTGACGGTATTATCCGCATTCACGGTCTAGCCGACGCTATGTATGGCGAAATGATCGAATTTGAAGGTGGTGTTTTTGGTATTGCCTTGAACCTTGAGCAAGACAGCGTTGGTGCTGTTGTGCTGGGTGATTATAAAGGTGTTGCTGAAGGTCAAACTTGTAAGTGTACAGGCCGTATCCTAGAAGTGCCGGTAGGCGAAGAGCTTTTAGGTCGCGTTGTTGATGCACTGGGTAACCCTATTGATGGTAAAGGTCCAATCAACAGTGGCAAGACCGATGCGATTGAAAAAATTGCACCGGGCGTTATTGCGCGCCAATCCGTTGATCAGCCTGTTCAATTAGGTCTTAAAGCGATCGATGCGATGGTACCCGTTGGTCGTGGCCAGCGTGAGTTGATTATTGGTGATCGCCAAACGGGTAAAACAGCCGTTGCGGTAGATGCCATCATCAACCAAAAAGGTACAGGCATTAAGTGTATCTATGTTGCTGTTGGCCAAAAAGCTTCTTCTGTTGCTGCGGTTGTACGCAAGCTTGAAGAGCACGGCGCGATGGATCACACCATTGTTGTGGCGGCTACGGCGTCTGACCCTGCTGCTATGCAGTTTTTGGCACCATTTGGTGGCTGTACAATGGGTGAGTACTTCCGTGATCGCGGTGAAGATGCTTTGATCATCTATGATGATTTGACTAAGCAAGCTTGGGCCTATCGTCAGATCTCACTATTGCTTAAGCGCCCACCGGGTCGTGAAGCATACCCTGGTGATGTTTTCTATTTGCATTCGCGTTTACTTGAGCGTGCCTCACGTGTGAATGCTGACTACGTAGAGCAGTTTACCAACGGTGAAGTAAAAGGTCAGACAGGTTCATTAACAGCCTTACCGATTATTGAAACACAAGCGGGCGATGTATCAGCATTCGTACCGACTAACGTGATTTCGATTACCGATGGTCAGATCTTCTTAGAAACTAGCTTGTTTAACGCCGGTATTCGTCCTGCAATGAACGCGGGTATTTCTGTATCGCGTGTAGGGGGTTCTGCACAGACCAAAGTGGTTAAGAAGCTCTCTGGTGGTATTCGTACTGCATTGGCGCAATACCGTGAACTGGCTGCTTTCTCGCAGTTTGCTTCGGATCTTGATGAAGCAACCAAAGCACAGCTTGAGCACGGTGAGCGTGTAACAGAGCTGATGAAGCAAAAGCAATATACACCGCAATCCATTGCTGAAATGGGTGTTGTGTTGTATGCCGCTAACGAAGGTTTCTTAAAAGATATCGAAGTCAACAAAATTGGCGACTTTGAATCTGCGCTCTTATCTTACTTTAACAGCGAATGTGCAGAGTTGATGAACACCATCAATAGCACTGGCGGTTATAACGACGATATCGAGCAAGGCATCAAAAAAGGTCTTGAGACCTTTAAGTCTACTCAGACTTGGTGATCCGGCAGACTTGGTAAACCTTTTTTGGAAGCTACTCTGGTGGCTTCCTAAACTGCGGAGATAACATGGCCAGCGGAAAAGAGATACGTACCCAAATTGGGAGTATTACCAATACGCAAAAAATCACCAATGCCATGCAAATGGTTGCGGCGAGTAAGATGCGTAAAGCACAAGACCGCATGGAAAAAGGCAAACCCTATGCGCAGAGTATGCGCAGTGTGGTAGGTCATATTGCCAATGCAAACCCTGAATATAAGCATGTTTACTTGCAAGAGCGTGAAGTAAAACGTGTCGGTTATATCGTGGTATCGAGTGATCGAGGTTTGTGTGGTGGCTTGAACATAAACGTTTTTAAGCAAGCCGTTGCCAGCAGTAAGGCATGGGCTGATAAAGGTGTTCAATCAGAATTTTGTTTGATTGGCGCTAAAGCGAGCGCATTTTTCAAAAGCGTTGGCGGAAACGTTGTAGCCTCTGTGCGTGATATCGGTGAAGAGCCGAGTATCGAGAGCCTGATTGGTAGCATTAAAGCGGTGCTTGATGCATTTACCGAAGGCAGAATTGATAAGTTATTTTTAGTTGGTAACGAGTTCGTCAATACGATGACTCAAGCCCCGTCTGTCAAGCAGTTATTGCCGCTTGAAGCGGATACCGACGACCAATTAAAACATTCGTGGGACTACATTTACGAGCCTGAAGCACGTGAATTGTTAGATGGCCTACTCATACGTTACATCGAAAGCCAGGTTTATCAGGCGGTCGTTGAAAACGGTGCTTGTGAACAAGCGGCTCGAATGGTCGCTATGAAAGCTGCAACCGATAACGCCGGTAACTTGATCGACGACTTGAAGCTTGTGTACAACAAAGCCCGTCAAGCCGCGATTACCCAAGAGCTTTCTGAAATTGTGAGTGGTGCGGCAGCGGTTTAAAGGCTGCCCAACCCCTGCGTAAAAATGTTTTAAATGGTTTAGAAATTTAAATTTAGAGGAACCTCAAATGAGTAGCGGAAAGATCGTGCAGATTATCGGCGCGGTGATTGACGTGGAATTTCCACGTAACGCCGTACCCAAGGTTTACGATGCATTAACCGTAGCCGAGAAAGGTTTGACATTAGAAGTACAGCAGCAACTCGGTGACGGTGTTGTGCGTGCGATTGCTATGGGCCCTTCAGAAGGCGTTAGCCGTGGCCTAAGTGTCGACAATACCAATGCACCTGTTAGCGTACCTGTGGGCGTAGAAACCCTCGGTCGTATCATGGATGTATTAGGTAACCCCATTGATGAATGTGGCCCTATTGGTGAAAAAGAGCGTGCCTCTATTCACCGTAAAGCACCCGCTTATGACGAGTTGGCTGCCAGTACTGACCTACTTGAAACAGGCATTAAGGTTATTGACCTTGTTTGTCCGTTCGCTAAGGGTGGTAAGGTTGGTCTATTCGGTGGTGCCGGTGTAGGTAAAACCGTTAACATGATGGAATTGATTAACAACATTGCTACAGCACACTCGGGTTTATCCGTGTTTGCTGGCGTGGGTGAGCGTACTCGTGAAGGGAACGATTTCTACCACGAAATGCAAGAAGCCGGTGTTGTAAACGTCGAAAAATTCACTGACTCTAAAGTAGCAATGGTTTACGGTCAGATGAATGAGCCACCAGGTAACCGCTTGCGTGTTGCACTGACAGGCTTGACCATGGCTGAAAAATTCCGTGATGAAGGTAAAGACGTTCTGTTATTTGTTGATAACATTTACCGTTATACCCTTGCGGGAACAGAAGTATCAGCATTGTTAGGTCGTATGCCTTCTGCTGTGGGCTATCAGCCAACATTGGCTGAAGAAATGGGTGTTCTTCAAGAGCGTATTACATCCACTAAAACAGGCTCTATTACCTCTATTCAAGCGGTATATGTTCCTGCGGATGACTTGACTGACCCTTCACCTGCCACTACGTTTGCTCACTTGGATTCAACCGTTGTATTGTCACGTGATATTGCCTCTAAAGGTATTTATCCTGCGATCGACCCGCTTGATTCAACTTCACGTCAGCTTGACCCATTAATTATTGGTCAAGAACACTATGACGTGGCACGTGGCGTTCAAACTGTATTGCAGCGCTACAAAGAGTTGAAAGATATCATTGCAATCTTGGGTATGGATGAACTATCTGAAGAAGATAAGTTGACTGTAACCCGTGCACGTAAGATTGAGCGTTTCTTGTCTCAGCCTTTCCATGTTGCAGAAGTCTTTACGGGTGCACCAGGTAAATACGTTTCATTAAAAGACACCATTGCAGGCTTTACAGGCTTATTAGCGGGTGACTACGATGACTTACCTGAGCAGGCTTTCTACATGGTCGGTACCATCGATGAAGCCATTGAAAAGGCTAAGAAGTACAAGTAAGCCTCGGCTTACTGTTTACTTCATAGCTTCATTCACTCAAAGCTCAAGGTTAGGGGAATAGAAAATGGCAACGACTCTTCATTGTGACATCGTCAGCGCTGAAGACTCAATTTTCAGTGGGCCTGTCGAGCTACTTGTTGCAAGTGCTTCGGAAGGTGATATTGGTGTGTGTCATGGGCATGCACCATTACTGACATCGCTTAAACCTGGCCCTATCCGCGTTAAAAAAGAAGGTGGTGAAGAAGAAATCTACTACATTAATAGTGGTTTTCTCGAAATCCAGCCTCATGCCGTAACGGTACTGGCTGATGCCGCTTTACGCGCAGGGGATATGGACGAAACACGTGCCTTAGAAGCGAAAAAGCAAGCACAGCAAGTGCTGAGTCAAGCAGGTGAGATGGATTATTCCAAAGCGGCTATTCAGTTAGCCGAAGCTGCTGCTCAGTTACGTACTTTGCAGGCTATTCGCAAAAATGCCGGAAAATAACGGTTCAGTGGTTGTTTTAATTAAAAAGGTAGCTTCGGCTGCCTTTTTTTATGCACAGAAAAAGACAGATAAAACAAGGCCGTAACCTCATTATATTAGGAGCAAAATATGTTAGAAGTAATCATTCTTGCTGCGGGCAAAGGTACGCGCATGAAATCATCTACCCCCAAAGTTATGCACAGCTTAGCGGGAAAACCCTTTTTACAGCATGTTGTTGAAAAAGCCCGAGAATTAAGGCCTCAAGCGATACATTTGGTTGTTGGGCATGGTGCCGATCAGGTTAATCAACACTTTAATCAAAAAGATATCCACAGTGTTGAACAAGCTGAACAAAAAGGCACAGGACACGCCGTTTTGCAAGTTTTAGAACACCTTTCCGATGAGAGTATTGCACTCATTGTGTACGGTGATGTGCCGTTGATTCAGCAAAATACGTTAGAGGCCTTAGCAAGCAAAGTCAGCAGCGATAGTATGGGCTTACTGACAGTTAATCTTGATGATCCAACAGGCTATGGGCGAATCGTTCGTACCAATGAATCTGTGACGGCTATTGTAGAACATAAAGATGCAACAGATAGCCAGAGGGCTATAACGGAAGTGAATACGGGTGTTATGGCAGTTAACAGCCGACACCTCAGGCAATGGTTGCCGAATTTAACGGCTAACAATTCGCAAGGTGAATTGTACTTGACCGATATTATTGCCATGGCTGCTGATCAGGGCGTTACAATCGAAACAGCACAACCTCAGCATACTTGGGAAGTTCTCGGTGTGAATAATCGTCGACAGCAGGTGCAATTAGAGCGCATTTATCAACAAGAGCAAGCTAATGCCCTAATGGATGATGGTGTCACGTTACTGGACCCTACACGCTTTGACTGTCGCGGCACGCTCACATGCGGCGTAGATTGTGTGATTGACGTGAATTGTGTGTTCGAGGGTGATGTGGTGTTAGGGGATGGTGTGCATATTGGCCCTAATTGCGTGATCGTGAATACTTCTATTGGTAGCCATAC
>CALIUX010000024.1 GCA_938048505.1 uncultured Pseudomonadales bacterium | reverse complement strand
CACTATTGAGATGTTATGACTGTATCAGCACTATTATTAGAAGGTAATGCATATGAAAAATCATATCTTGATCAAAAGCTTTTTGTTATTGCTTTTTCCATTGGGTATATCTGGTATAGCGAATGCTGGTGAAGTGAGGATCACCTATTCCGATCGTCATCATTCACATAGCTATGACCGCCATTACCGCTCAAGCGACCGTGGTGTTTCACATTACGATAAAAAGCGCTTACGAGAGAGAGTTTATGGAGCTCATCGCTCCCACCGCATTGATAATCACTCTTATAACAGAACTCATCGATATCATGATCGTTATTATAATGATCATCAATATCGTGGACATAATAGTCGCCATAACCACAGTAGGCATGATCATTATCGTAATGACCGCAAAAGACATTATTATGCCAGACAAAGCGACGTAAGTTCTCGTCGTTACGATAGAAGAGAGCCTCGCTATTGCCGTTAAGTATTGAAACAGTTGCACATAATAGTTACGGTGGTATTAGCTTTGGTGTATGTGTAGCTCCACTGGACTTTATACTCCAAATCACCCATTATCTATTTCACTGAAATAAAAAGTTGTTTCTTTGACGTTATGTTTGTGGCGTGTTCTCGTTACCTCAGAAGTTTTTTAAACAGACGGTAGCTGCTAGTCTAGCCCGCACTTCATTTGTAAAAGAAGCTTGAAATAGATAAGGAGTTTAATTTTTCATGTATCGATACACCACACTTGCATCTGGAATCCTGCTCTCAACTTTACTGTCCTCATGTGGTAGTGGAGGAGCTAAGTCTGAGCCTAAGAACTTGACATCTGAGCCAAAAGTCTTTCAATCCGAAGAGGTTATTAATCGTAATCGCCTTGAAAAATGGACTAAAGGCTCCTTTCGCAATTCACAGGATTATATTAACTTTTGCCAATTACCTCGCTCAGGTAACAACCCTGTGACAGGTAAGGCTTACCCGGATAAGAGCGGGTCCATTGCATTAGAGAATCATTACCTTCGCTCTTGGAGCCATGAAAACTATTTTTGGTATGACGAACTACCAGATTTAGACCCGAGGGAAACATCGACTACAGATGCCTATTTTAAAAAACTAGTGACGCCTGAAAAAACAGCCAATGGAACGGAGAAAGACCGCTTTCACTTCAGTGAAGATGAAGTGCAGGGGGATCAAGTTACATTTACTGGTGAGCGTGGAGGCTACGGCATAAACTGGAGTTTTAATAATGATCAGTTGTTTGTTGTATATGTCGATAATGATTCACCTGCAAGTAACGCTGGCCTCACTCGCGGGATGCAACTGATCTCTGCTCAAGGCATCGCTCTGGCAGGTCCTAGAACAAAAGCTCAAACAGATACTTTGAATGAGGTTCTCTTTAACCCTGAACTTGATAGAGAGCATACTTTTGTCTTTAGAGATCTACAGGGTGTATCACGCTCTTTAAGTATGACGGCTAAAAATGTTCCTATCAGTTCTGTCCATGTTAATAAAACGATCGATACTGTAACAGGGCCAGTGGGATATCTTGCCTTTACGACCTTTAATACATTTACAGCCGAAAATCAGCTGAAGGCGGCTTTTGATAGCTTTGCTGCCGATAATATCAATGACTTAGTACTCGATTTACGCTACAACGGCGGTGGTTTTTTATATATATCGGCACAGCTCTCGTATCTTATTGCTGGGCAGTCCAATACTGCTAACGAAGAATATGCAACGCTCTTATATAATGATAAACGTACTGCAGATAATGTAGTATTTCCTTTTATTAAGGAAACAATTCGTGACGAGGGTGCCCGTCAGCCGTTAACAAGTGTTGATTTAAACCGCGTGTATATTTTAACAACGGGAGCGACCTGCTCAGCGAGCGAAGCAGTGATAAACGGTCTAAGAGGTATTGGCGTTGAAGTTATTCAGATAGGCGGAGCAACTTGTGGTAAAGCACACGGTTTCAATGGTGTAACTAACTGTGGTACGCGCTATTTCAGCATTGATTTTGAAGTGGTCAATGGGCAAGGTTTTGGTGAGTATGTTGATGGCTTTGAACCTGTGGATTCGGGTGATCCTATGACCAATAAAGTAACGGGCTGTAAAGTGAAGGATGATTTATCTTACGCGCTAGGCGATTTATCTGAACCTATGCTAAATACCGCATTGTTTTACCGTGATAACGGCGAATGCCCGCCCGTGGCAACAGCTCAAGCAAAAACTGGGCAATCAAAACCGTCTCGCACTACGATCTTCTCTGGCAAAATTATCCGCCCAGAAACAGAAAACAATATGCGCTTAGCTCCTTAATAAGTGTTTTAATCTTCCCGCTATAAAAAAATAGCGCTTTACAAAATAAAGCGCTATTTTTTTATAGGTAATACTTTTTAAAAGCTCCGCTCGTCATCGAGAGGTCGTGGCGTTTAACGATAGCCAACCTAATTGGTGCGGCTAGGATATTGTTCAAATAATGTCTCAATCGTTTCAGTAATTTTGGGCTTGAGATGATTATTGTTACTGCCACGCTTTCGATCAATTGCCACGCCTCGCCAAATTAGCTGATTTTCTTTTTTATCAATGATATCGATGGTGAGAGTCCCTTCAGTATACTGCTGTATAACGGTTTGGTTGTGATAGCCGTAACTCCATCCATGACGCCTATCGTAGTAACGTGTACGAGCCAAAGGCGACAGCATTGCACTGACCTTTTCTTTGCTTGCTACATCGTAAGCAATATACAGATCATTTTCTAAAGTGTTCGCATTGGATGAATGTTTCACTTCTTTTAGACCCTTGGCATTCAATTCTTGACGAATACCTTCTTCTATATATTTCTCTTTTAATGTTTTGTAGGATTTTTTATCTTGTGCTGGCTCTGATGCAAGAAATGCATAAGTCTGATACTGAGAAAAGTCAGAGCCAGGGTCATATGATGTTTGTATTTCTGGGCTGCTAGCACAACCCGAGAGAGCGATTATGGCCATTGCCGTGAGCGATGTGCGAATGACTAAACCGATAGTCAGTATCTTCATATTAACCTCATTAATGGGGGTACTTAAGCTTGTCTATACTTCAAAATCCTGTGCGTATTATGCATAAAACCGCGTAATAAAAAGCGCTAAACTAATAGTGTATTTGAGTGCCGCATAATTGTTAAGTTCATGTCAGTTGCGCCTTCAAGCTTTAGGTAAGCCATACCCAAAGTGCGCTACTCTTGTTATTGATGTGTCAATGGTGCCTTTTAAGAGCGTGTTTGAATGGTATAGCTTAATACAGAGCGGGAGAACATTTAGGTGACATGCTAAACTTTATTCACAGCTAACAGGGATTACTATGAATACCACGCCTACTCCAACTCTTTCATCTACTAACACGCCTGTCATTTTGATCTTAGGGCCTCATGATCCGTCGGGTAGGCAGGGCGTTCAAGCTGCTATTGAAACGGTTTCAGGCCTAGGCGGGCACTGTGTCTCGGTGATTACAGCCTTGTGCATGAGTGGTAATGCTCACGCAGAAAGCATTCCTATCGCAAGCCATCTTATCATCCAACAGGCGCGTTCGATCTTAGAAGATATGCCCGTTGCTGCCATTATTGTGAGTTATGCCGCTTCCATTGCTAATGTTGAAGCCATACATTCTATTCTAGAGGATTACCCTCATATACCGGTGACATGCAGCGCTGACTTCCAGTACCACGATAGTAGCCTACAGGAATCTGGCGAGTACGCTCAGGCACTCGTTGAACTGATTGTCTCAAAATGTCAGTTGCTAGTATGCGATGAGGCCTACTCAAGTGATATGTCCGGAAGTGCGACGGTAAGTGAAGGCGTGATTCACCCGCTAGCCTCATGCGGCAGTGAATACTTGCTAGTGTCTAAATACAATACGAAAAAACGTCGACTGGAATATACCCACTATGGCGATCAAACGGTATTAGCCACGTTTGCATGGCAAACAGAGTGCTCAGGGCTGTGTACTGCCGCATTAGGTGAAATGATTTCTGCAGGTACAGCTGGCTTTTTGGGGCATGGTAGTTCAATCAGCACTGCTGTTTCTGAGTCATTAAAATTTGCAGAGCAGGCAGCCGCTCAGGCGCAAAGAATTGGCTTTGGCGCGATGATTCCAAATCGCTTTTTCTGGATAAAATAGCTTGCTCAAGCTTAGCCAGAGTGTGTATAACTTGATCTTATTACGGATACCATTTGCACTGCCCTAATTAGCCTCATTTTCATGTGCTCGCGTTATAATGCCGTGCTCAGTCTTAGGGTTACTTTTACATGCTTTACGCCATTACCGATAGTACACTCCTACCCGAAACACGCCTTTTTGACGGTGTTGAGGCGGCACTCAAAGGTGGGTGTCGTTGGGTGCAATACCGAGATAAATCCAGTGATACTCGCCAACGTTTGTATGATGCGCGTGAACTGAATCGTATCTGTCAGCTATATGATGCGCGTCTTATTATCAATGACGATATTGCCCTAGCCCTAGCGGTTAGTGCCAGTGGCGTTCATTTGGGGCAAGGTGATGCCTCAATCGAGTATGCTCGGTCAGTTTTGGGGGCGTCGGCAATTATTGGCAAAACATGCCATGATCAGCTTCATCTTGCCCAACAAGCTATTGAGCAGGGGGCTGATTACGTTGCATTTGGACGTTTTTTTCCATCGCAAACCAAGCCTAATGCACAAGTGGCATCAATGGATTTATGGCAAGAGGCGTCACAGTTAGCCAACACGACGGTAGCGATCGGTGGTATTACGCAGGAGAATGCACAAACTGTCGTCGATGCGGGTGCATCCTTAATTGCTGTATGCAATGCCCTTTGGTGTGCTAACAATATTGAGCAGGCTGCGCGTCAGTTTTGCTCAATGACTCGCTCGTCAACTTAAAATCGGTGCAATTCTTTCATTAATGTACAGCAAATACCGCAATCACGTTGTCTTAAGTAGCAGTACCTTTTAATCGCAAGCTGTATTTAAACAGATAAGCAATAATAGACATCATTACTCAGACCATAAGATTCAACATTATGAGCCAATTATTTGATCAAGCAAAAGCCGTCATTCCTGGCGGTGTGAACTCTCCTGTTCGTGCGTTTAAAGCCGTCGGTGGAGAACCCATTTTTATTGAACGTGCAGAAGGTGCTTATCTTTTTGACACAAATGGTAAACGTTATATTGATTACGTTTTGTCATGGGGCCCAATGATTGCCGGGCATAATCATCCCGCTGTTTTAAATGCTGTGATCGAAAAAGCCCAACTAGGTTTGAGCTTTGGCGCGCCAACAGAAATTGAAACGGTTCTTGCAGAAGAAGTGATTAAACTTGTTCCCAGTCTAGAAAAGGTTCGTTTTGTCAGCTCGGGCACTGAAGCGACGATGAGCGCAATTCGTTTGGCGCGCGGTTATACTGGCCGTGACAAAATCGTAAAATTCGAGGGTTGTTATCACGGCCATTCTGATTCCTTGCTCGTCAAAGCGGGCTCTGGCGCACTTACTTTTGGTGTGCCGAGCTCACCTGGTGTGCCGGCAAGTATTGCAGACCATACTATTACACTGAGTTACAACAATCCCGAGCAAGTCAGGCAAGCCTTTCAAGAAGCGGGCGGCGATATAGCGTGTATCATTGTTGAACCCGTTGCAGGGAATATGAACTGCATTCCACCTGAGCCTGGCTTTTTAGAAACACTACGCGACGTTTGCACAGAGTATGGCGCTGTGCTTATTTTTGATGAGGTTATGACTGGCTTTCGTTTTGGCACCGGTGGTGTTCAAGGCTTTACAGGCATTACGCCCGATTTAACCTGTTTAGGCAAAGTTGTGGGTGGCGGTATGCCTGTCGGCGCCTTTGGCGGTAAGCAAGAAATTATGGATTACATTGCACCCGTTGGGCCTGTCTATCAAGCAGGAACGTTATCGGGCAATCCCGTTTCGATGGCTGCTGGTCTCGCGATGATGAAGTTGGTGCAAGCCGAAGGCTTTTATGACAGGCTTTTCAAGCAGACAGAAAAAATGGCACTGGGTATAGAGGCTGTTGCTAAAGACGCTGGCATTCCTTTTACTGTCAATCATATTGGCAGTATGTGGGGCGGCTTTTTTACCGAAGAAAAGAAAGTTACAAATTATCAGCAAGTCATGGCCTGTAATAATGAGCGTTTTAATGCCTTTTTTCATGGCATGCTAGAAGGCGGCGTAAACTTGGCGCCTGCTTCTTATGAAGCCGCTTTCATGAGTACTGCGCATAGT
>CALIUX010000023.1 GCA_938048505.1 uncultured Pseudomonadales bacterium | reverse complement strand
AAAGCCTTTTAGCTCTTCTTCACCTACAGAGAATGCCACAACAGGGATATCTTCAGCAGAGATGCCTTGGTTGCCTAATTCTTTGTAGAAAGGAACGTTTGCGTCACCATTGATTGTTGAAACAACCGC
The DNA here is from genome assembly GCA_938048505.1 of uncultured Pseudomonadales bacterium. Lineage (GTDB taxonomy): Bacteria > Pseudomonadota > Gammaproteobacteria > Pseudomonadales > Cellvibrionaceae > Marinagarivorans. Next base: position 3,469 of record CALIUX010000023.1, on the reverse strand, counting down.
TGTTTTCTTACCAGCAGAACCGAATTTCTTGATTTCAGAAACACGTGTTGTCCAATCACTAAAGCTGAAAGGTGTGTAGTTAATAGAGATATCTTCTTTTTTAACACCTTTGCTTAAGAGGTAAGCTTCAAGAATTTTGTTGGTCGTTTGTGGGTAAACGTAGTCAGTTCCCTCAAGTACCCAACGTTTTACACCTTCTTCTTCCATCAAGTAATCAACCGCTGGAATGGCTTGCTGGTTTGGCGCAGCACCGGTGTAAAAAATGTTTTTAGACGATTCTTCACCTTCGTATTGAACAGGGTAGAACAATAAGCCGTTCAACTCTTCTACAACAGGCAGAGTGAATTTACGTGATACCGACGTCCAGCAACCAAAAATCACATCAACTTTTTCTTTTTCGATGAGTTCACGTGCTTTAACGCCAAATTTAGACCAGTCACCTTTTTCGTCACCTGGATCAACTACCACAGCTTCAAGCTGCTTGCCTAAAACGCCACCTTTTTTATTTTGATCTTCGATCAGCATTAAAACGGTGTCTTTAAGCGTTGTTTCACTGATGGCAAGTGGGCCACTCATTGAGTGTAAAACACCAACTTTAATTGTGTCTGCAGCTTGTGCAACAGCGGCACCAATCGTTAGCGTAGCAGCAGTCAGTGCGACCCCTGTTTTTTTGGCTAACTTTTTAAAGGAATGCTTCATTCGAATTCTCCTGATAAATAGCGATTTAATGTTCTAAAAAAAAGCACAAGTTTATGCACGGCAATTACCCGTAGTGAACTTTAATATTTGATTAACGTTTTAACCTACGATCAAAAACTCAAAGCTATGCAAGGCAACTTAGTTACCGGAGAAAGCAGTTATGATGCCAAAGTGAAAAAAATCGTGAATATTTGGTATGAATGAAGCCGCTAAAAATGCATTACAGCACTAAACTTAAGTGCTGGGTGAAGTTTTAGGTCTGTGGCAAATTAGGTTGAGTAACCTGTTATTTAGAGCCATGAATATCGAACCATTTCTCTTTTTGCACTTATTTGATGCGTTCGCCCTAACTTGGATAGGGCCTTGTATGAAAAGAGGGCTTTTTTTGAGATGGCTTTATCAGTTAATAGGGGCAGGCTATCACTTGGCGAGAAATACAGCGTTTAGCAGGCTTTGACACCAAATTGCATATAGAGAAGCTATAGCCGTTGGGCCGTGATGGTGGGGGAAGTATGATGAAAGAGCGCTCAGTGAGAGCGCTGCAAGCATAATGGATTAAATAACCGTCAGTGGATTACGCTTTAAGCATACCTTGCTCCACAATAAAGCGCACGATCTCTTCAACACCTACCTTGTCTTTAAGGTTACTAAAAATAAAGGGTTTGTCGCCACGCATCTTACGAGCATCACGATCCATCACGTCTAAATCGGCGCCAACGATGGGGGCTAAGTCAATTTTATTGATAATCAGCAAGTCAGATTTAGTAATACCTGGGCCGCCTTTACGAGGGATTTTATCGCCTGCTGACACATCAATCACATAGAGTGTTAGGTCTGATAATTCGGGGCTGAAGGTTGCGGCTAGGTTGTCGCCACCGCTTTCAATCAAAATCACATCAAGCCCTTCAAAGCGTTCATTCAGCTCTGCGACGGCAGATAGATTCATTGAGGCATCTTCGCGGATAGCGGTATGCGGGCAGCCACCCGTTTCAACACCAATAATACGGTCTTGTTCTAGGGCATCATGACGCAGTAAGAACTCGGCATCTTCACGTGTATAGATATCGTTTGTGATGACGGCAATATTGTAGGTATCTTTCAATTCGGCGCATAAGGTTTTGACCAGTGCGGTTTTGCCAGACCCAACTGGGCCACCAATACCTAAACGTAAAGCGGGTTTGTTGTTGTGACGCATAAAAATCCTTAAGATCGAAATAAACGAGAATATTGATATTCGTGCAAGCTAGACGCCATGACTTGACCGGGTAGGCTTACACCTAGTGCTTCATCAGGCACCTGCTGAGCTTGCGTAATAATGGGGGCTATAGTGGGCAACAACTGTAACAGCAATTTTTGGGCTGCCGTTTGCCCTAGCGGCATAATCTTAGTTGCCGCTGCCACTTGGTTTTCGAGCCAGCTGTAAGCAAAGCTATGCAGTAAATCATGTGAGGTGATCTTCCAATGGACACCGGCTAATGCAAAGACCGTTGCAAAGCAGGGTTTTTGTTCAATGGCATTCAGTGCATCATCGGGTATTTTTAGCTCTCGTAATAAGCGTGATAGTGCCATACCGAGCTGTTCATCTTCGAGCAAAAGCTCACTGGTTTCTCGGCATGCGCGTAAAAATTGATTCCAATGATTTATTGTTGCGTAGTCTTTTTCAGCCCAAGCGTGCATGCAGCGTAAAATAATGGGCATATCAAGCTGCCCTAGCCCGTACTCCAAGAGGCCCGTTAGCCAGCTGGCAATGTCTTGCTCGTCTTTCAGCCAGCCACTATCAATTGCATACTCTAAACCCTGTGAATACGCATAAGCGCCAATCGGTAAGGCAGGGCTAGATAGATGCAGCATATGCAGCAACGCCATGGAATGGCTGGTGCTATGAGGGCTATTCACAGCGGTCTCAAGTGTTGAGGCTTCTGTAGAGTGATGTATTTCAGGCATTGTTTAGTGCTCGTGGTGATGCCCATGATTATGCTGGTGGCCACCGGCATAAGCACCCGGCTCAGGTTCAAAAGGTGCTGGCTCGGTTGTTACGTTTAAGCCAAGCCCGCGTACCATGTCGTCTAATACGTGATCGTGCTGATAGCGCAAAAAGTCTGGTGCAATTTGTAACGGAACATGACGATTGCCAAGGTGGTAAGCGGCTCGTGTGAGGTCTAAAGCGGGGTTGTGACTACTTATTTGGGCAGATACTGTACTCACTTGTTCTGGCGCAGAGAGAATCTTGATGATTTCGCCTGATTGGCATTCCAGCAAATCCCCTTCTTTGAGTACATGCCCTCGCTCGATAAACCAACCAAAAACAGTTCCATCACGCGTAGTGGCACGGTGGCGGCTCTTTTGGCGATCGTCAAATGTGAGGGTGCTTTCAAACGTATTCTGATGATTAGGCTGGTCAAGATAGTCAGCCAGTTTTTTTGTATAGTCTTCGGATTTGGGCGTAATCAGTATTTGTGCTTCTAGCATTGTCAATTCTTAATGGTTAGAGCGAGTGAATAAATAAAGCGAGCATTTAAAATGTTGTGTACTAAAAATAACTCGCTTCTAACATCCGTTTTCAGTGTTGGTTGTTTAGTCAGTTGTTTAAAAACCGTTTCTACAATTGTTTTTTAAAACAGTCTTTTTATTTTAAAATCGTTTTTAAAATAAAAAGTAGCGCTGTGCCATGGGTAGCTCCGTTGCGGGTTCGCACGTTAATGTGACGCCATCGGCTTTAACTTCATAGGTTTGCGGGTCGACTTCCATTTTGGGCTGATAGTTATTTAAT
>CALIUX010000022.1 GCA_938048505.1 uncultured Pseudomonadales bacterium | reverse complement strand
ATGGCTCGTCGAACATCAAATTGACCCTGGTAACCCAAACCCTAAATCCCGAATTGGTGTGGGCCTTTATGGCATTGAACGCAAAGATTGAGAATGAGGTATGCTCATGTTAACCCTAATTAACAAAGTGATTCAAAGTATGGGAAAGCCTTCACGGTCATTTATTGCACGAGTGGGCATTGCTGTACTCGGTATGGGACTTGTTGCTTGTGGTGATGATAATAAGCTTGCGGGTGGTGATCCAAATAACAGTATCATTGATGGGAGCGGGCTAGCGCCAGTTGTAGGATCAATTGATGGCTTTGGCAGTATTATCATCGATGGTATTCGCTACAACACCGATGAGGCTAAAATCTTTGCGCAAGGACAGGTATCTGCAGAAAGCAATCTTGCTGTGGGTGATTACGTCACTTTGTTTGTTCGCACTGATGCAGAAGACAGAGTGCTCGAAAGCGGTGATGTTGTTGACATGGTTTTTTATGAAGCCCCTGTTATTGGCGCGATAACAGCGATTGACTTATCTGATAACGCTCTTGCCATCGCAAATCAAATCATAAGACTTTCATCTAATACGCTATTCGATAGTAATTTGGGCGCACGCAGCCTATCTGACTTGGCTTTAGGTGATCGAGTCGAAGTCAGTGGCCCAAGTAACAATGAAGGCGATATTATTGCAACTCGCATATATGCAGCGAGACAGACGCAAGATGTATTATCGGGTCTTGTCTTCGATCAAGATGAGACTAATCAATCGTTTCGTTTGCAAGGGGTGGTGATTGACTACAGTAATGCTGCAGTCGTCAATAATTTTGATAATGGTGATGCAGTATCCGTTACTGGTGCCTTTAACCCCGCGACACAGCAAATTGTTGCGACCAGTGTGCGCTTACGTGACGATCGCATTACGCCTAAAGAGTTAGAGAGTGTTCCCTTTATTATATTTGGTCTTGTGGAAGGCTATGAACTAGGTGATACGTTTGAAGTGTCGGGTTATTCCGTGAAGCTAGCACCCGAAACGCGCTTTGTTGGCGGTAATATCGATGCTTTACAAAACAATCAATTAATTACTGTTGTCGGCTCGCTTGATAGTGATGGTGTTGTTCAGGCCGCTACTATCGAGCTGGATACATCGTCTGATCTCGATTTATTCACAGATCCTGACTTTGAAAATGAAGATATTTCAGATGAAATTGACGAGCCACTCGATACCCCCTCTGAGCTAGATGATTCTAATGAGAGTAATGATCCTCCAGTAGAAGAGGATAGTATTGATCAAGAGATTGAGGGGTTTAATGCAGAAGAAGAAGCCATTAATGGTGACAATATTGAAACTGAAATAGTTGAAACCGAAATAGTTGAATCTGAAACAAGTGAATATGAAAACGAAGGTACAGTCCTGAGTCTTTTTCGAGCAGAAGAAGGTGCTGAGATTGGTGCGGGTGATTTCATCGAAACGCCTTTTACCACATTGGAATGGAGCAAGAACAGTATCGTCATTATCAGTGAAAAAACGCTTTTTTATACTGCGTCTGATCCCCTGATTCCAGATGAAAACCTGGAAAATGAGCCGACCATTCTCCCACCTTCTGGCCAGTTGACTCCAGAGCAATTAGCTGACGTTGTGCGTATTGTTGAGGAAGTTGCCGCTGATGAGACGCTGCCATTTGATGAAGAATCTTCTGATGCTGGTCAGCGATTCTATACCGACATCGATGCATTACAGCAAGGGACAAAGATACGCGTTGAAGGCTATTCCCAAAACGATTACTTTATTGCACTAGCTATTGAAATTAGATTATAGGGCTCTGATAGGCATTATATCGATGCATTTAAAAAGCCCAGGTTTTGAATCTATGCCTGGGCTTTTTTTATGTGATGTTGCTAAATAGAGAGCAGAGACTCCCACCCAATAAGACTGAGTTTTTTCTCGACCCCCCACCGATAACCCCCCATTGCCCCTGTTTTTTGTACAATGCGATGGCAAGGTATTAAACCTGCAATAGGGTTCTTGCCAATAGCACTTGCTACCGCTCGTACAGCGCTTGGACGACCAATTGCCTGAGCAATATCACTGTAGGTAGCAAGGCGCCCATATGGTAGAGTGAGTAATTGCTTCCAAACACAATGCTGAAAGTCTGTACCGTAAAGGTGTAGTTTGACAGGCTCTTTATTGACTAACGCTTTATTTGGTAAGTTCTGCTTACACCGCCCTTTATTCGATAGATTGAATAACGCACTTAATGCCTCTAAAGCATTTTTTTGGTGTATATCGTAAGTGTTTTGAAGGCTTGCATAAGGAAAAGCATGCTGAACAATCTCCAAGGCATCACTATCTACAGTAGTACGATTTGCGGCACAAAAATACAGTAAGCAAACACCCTGTTGAGTTGATGCCAGAATGACTTGACCAAAGTGGGTCATTGTCAGGCTGTAATATATATGGCCTGACGCGTCTTTATCTGTCATGGCCTGAATTGCTATATTGTTTAGTGGCTTTGACGTGTGGTGAGTATGAAAACAATTTAAATTCGAGCGAATTGATATTGGTGTTAAGGATGCACAAAAAGCGCTAGGCTCTATACCCGCCCACTGCGCAAAAGCTGACTCTATTTCTGCGCAGTGGCGTTGCGTATGGCCGTTATGCTCATAACCAAGGTAGCTTTCAATTACCCTCTGTTGTTTCAGTTTTTCTTTAAGTGCTCCTTTTTGCACTTCTTCTTTTTGAAGTATTCCGTGTATAGGCGTGTTGAGCTGAGTTGTGTGCGCTTCTGTTGTCATGGTGTCTTTTTCTCCGCGAATGATGCATGTAGGCCATTGTTGGTGATCTGCTCATCATACGCTTTGTTTCACTAGCTTGCGTCAATAATACATGGGTCACGTTAGGTAATTGATTCAAAATGCTTTTTACATGCTCAGGGAATACCTATCGAAACATGCTGTTGGTCTTTATTGAGACAGCATTGATCGCCTAAAAGCCTCTTTAGCAAGGTATTTGAAAACGATCGGAATATATGTTGCTAACGTTACAGTAATTATCCATTTTCAGACAAATCCTTGACGGAGGTTCTTATGCATATTTTCTTGCAGAGTGCCTGACTCCTTAGCTTAATGTGTATTTAAAAAGGTACATTTTAAGCGTATTTGTTTTAAAAATGTGTTGCGTGGTCATGTTGTATTCAGAGTAAAAATATGTCGAATGATGCGGTTAAAGTCATTGCTATAACAAGTGGTAAAGGTGGCGTAGGAAAAACCAACTTAGCGATCAACCTAGGGGTTGCCTTCTCTGAAATGAATCGCCGTACAGTATTACTGGATGCTAATCTTGGTATGGCAAACGTCACGCCGTTTTTAGGCCTTGATCCATTGTTTACACTTAAAGATGTACTCAGTGCAAGGCGTACCGTTGAGCAGGTCATGGTAGAGGGCCCTGGTGGTATGAAAATTGTGCCTGCTGCGATGGGGTTGCGTGATATGGCGAATTTAAGCTCTATTGAGCATGCGGGCATTATTCATGCCTTTAACCCTTTGGCCGATCAAATTGATACATTACTGATTGATACTGAAGCAGGCGTTTCGAATACATCACTGAATTTTTTATGCGCTGCGCAAGAAGTGACAATCGTGATGTCAGATGAGCCGTCTTCATTAGTGCATACACATGCACTTATTAGCCTTCTGAGTAAAACGCATAATATCCCGCGCTTTCATATTGTTGTGAGCAATACGCACAATATAGCAACCGCTCATACTGTATTTAAGCGTTTGAATAATGCTTGCTCACGTTGCTTAGAAGCGTCGCTTCATTACATCGGCGCGATTCCCCACGACGAGCAAGTAACGGACTCGGTACAGTCAAATCAGCCGATTTTGATGCGCTCGCCAGAGAGTAAACCCGCTGCTGCAATACGTAGCATTGCTGAAAAATTAGATCAACTTCCGGCAAAATATAATCCTCGTGGACATTTAGAGTTCTTCTTTGAGCGCTTACTGTCTGCTAGTGGTTATCGTTAACGATCTGTTCTTGAATGAAGTTATTGAGTGGTTATTTTTGAGCGTTTGCCCTTTGGTAAAGAGGGATTAAAGCTGCGCAGACTGCAGAAGCAAGTAAGAAAAAAGTCGCCACCCACAAACATGCGCCTAAACCATACCCTTGATATACCGCTCCTGAAAGCAGAGTGCCTATTAAGCGGCCTGCGGCATTAGCCATATAATAAAACCCCACATCCAGTGACGCGCCATCATTTCTGGCATAGTGCACAATCAAATAAGAATGCATGCTTGAGTTGATGGCGAAAACGATGCCAAAAGAAAAAAGCCCTCCCGTTAAAATGAGCGCTGATGCAGAAAAAAATATAGCAAGTAGAGCTGTTATAACACTTAACCCCAAGGCCCATTGCGATAAAGCAAAAGGTGAACGAAAGTCGTTACCCGGCGCTGTGTGATGTGACTTAACAATATGCGGTGTTAGTGCTTGTATCGCCCCATAACCCATAATCCAAATCGCAAAAAATCCGCCTACCCATAAATGAGACCAACCCATTTGATGAGATAAATAAACCGGCAGCGCAACGACAAACCAAATATCCCGTGCGCCAAATAAAAAAAATCGCGCGGCTGATAAAAGATTAATTTTTGAGGACTTTGAAAAAATGGCTTTAAAAGGCGTTTTTTGCTTAGTCTGTCCTAAATTATTTTGCAAAAGCGTGCGGCTGATTAGCCCAGTAGCAAGCAAAGCTAACGCCATTGATAAGACGGTCAGCTGAAACCCTAGCCAGTACAATAATGCTGTGCCTAAGAAAAAACCGACTCCTTTGAGAGCATTTTTTGACCCTGTGAGTACAGCCACCCAGCGGTAAAGCGCATTACTTTTAGAGGGCGAGCTATCTTGCGCTGGTGAAGGGGCAAATTGCTTAATGGCGCTTTTAGCACTCATTTTATTAAGGTCTTTAGCAATACCAGACAGCGCCTGTGCAGCCATCACCCATGGTACGGTGAGCCACGCTGCGGGTGCAAGCAGCATACTCAAGGCCATAACCTGCAGCATGAGGCCAATATGCATTGTTTTGTTTAGTCCAAAGCGTGCGCCCAGCCAGCCCCCAACTAAATTAGTGATGACACCAAACAGTTCATAGAGCAAAAAAAGTAATGCGATGGAGAAAGCCGAGTAGCCCAGTGCATGGAAATGCAAGACGATCAGCATGCGCAGCGCGCCGTCAGTTAAGGTAAATACCCAGTAGTTACCGGTGATAACCGCATATTGGGCGAGTGGAGACTGTAGGCGCGCCATAACTCAGTAAACTCTATTTGGCGATAAGCTTGTTATTGATAAGCTTTTCACCAATATAACGCGCAAGCTCAGCGGTACGGTTGGCGTACCCCCACTCATTGTCATACCACAAATAAAGCTTAACTTGCGTGCCATTAATAACCATAGTCGAGAGTGCATCTACAACCGATGAGCGTGGGTCGGTACGATAATCAATACTCACCAAGGGTTTTTCTTCATAGCCAAGAATACCATTGAGCGTATTTTCACTTGCACTGCACAGCGCTTGATTCACTTCCTCAGCGGATGTTTTTTGGCTGACCTCAAATACGCAATCAGTCAGGGAAGCATTCGTTAATGGCACACGCACGGCATGGCCATTTAAGCGACCTTTTAATTCAGGGAATATTTCGGTAATAGCCGTTGCCGAACCGGTTGTGGTTGGAATCAAGCTCATGCCACAAGCACGTGCACGCCGTAGATCTTTATGTGGAGCGTCTATTAGCGTTTGTGTATTTGTTAAGTTATGCAAGGTCGTCATGGAGCCATGCACGATGCCAAACTTTTCATGAATCACCTTGACGGCAGGGGCAATGCAGTTTGTGGTGCAAGACGCGGCGGTGACAATTTTATGTTGGTCTGCATCAAAAAGAGTGTGGTTAATCCCCATGACCATGTTGAGTACACCCTCTTCCTTAACGGGCGCACTGACGAGTACATGCTTTACGCCTTGTTTAAGGTAAGCTTCCAGTAAGCTTTTTTTGCGCATAACGCCTGTGCATTCGATGACAATATCGCACTCAGACCAGTCTGTTTCGTCTATTGTTGTATTCTGCGAATAACCTATAGTTTGCTCACCAATCACAATACATTGATTCTGTGAGCTATCTGCCTGTGGGCTCTCTGTTTGCTGAATGACTTCAGCCTCATGGTGCCAGCGGCCATGAACAGAATCATAATTCAATAAGTGTGAAAGTGTTTCTGCGTTTCCGCCATTATCGTTGATATGAATGCATTGAAAGCTTGGCCAATCAAACGCCGCGCGCAGTACCAGCCTACCAATGCGACCAAAACCGTTAATGCCAATTTTTAAGGGTTGTTGAGACATGCGTTACTCTGAAAATAATAAAAATAAACGTTAATATACCTAACCGCCTAGTATCTTTCTTTAGCGTGGCATTTTAATGACAGCAGTTTGCTGGGCGTTGTTTTTAAGGGGCGTTTTTTAATAGGCGCTGTTTTACTAGATATTGTTTTTAATGGGTGTTGTGCTTACTGGATTGTAATAGTGAAGTGTTGGGCTGATTTAAACGTTGCAACATGCTGTGCTAAGCGTGAGCAATAGGGTGCATAGACTCTGCTTTTATCACCACCTGTTGTAAATAAACGAAAGTATGTATCGGGTGGTAGTAAGGGATTGACTTGCGACATGTTGGATGCAGGTGTTTTTTGCAATGGTTTGCTTTCATTCGAAACCTGAACAACGCGCCGGGCAATGGCTTCACCTGAGTCAACCCATTGCATCTTGGGGAGTATTGCTTCAAAGAAAGGCTTGAGCAAGGGAAAGTGCGTGCAGGCCAGTACAATAGTATCAATGTCAGGCTGCTGCGCCATAAGATTAAGTAGTTCTTGCTCGATTGCACGCTGGTCAGTTGCTTGACCTAATAGTTGCAATTCGGCTTGGTGCACCAGTACTTCTGAACCCCAAAGCGCCACAGTACAGTCTGGGGCGTAATTCTCGATCAGTTGTGCGGTATAATCGCGTTGTATGGTCGCAGGTGTGGCGAGTATGCCTACACTCTTAGATTGTGACGCAGTGGCTGCGGGCTTAATTGCGGGCACAACGCCAATAATCGGGAATGCATATCGAGCACGTAAAGCATCTAAAGCAATGGTGCTTGCCGTATTACAGGCAACAACTAGCATGTCTATCGGCGGTATGCTGACTTGATGCCTGCTGGTATTGGGCGTGTGATTACCTGCTTGGTTGGCTAGCGTTATTTCCTCTAAGCACGCCTCAACAACCTGACACACCCTCGACCGAAGCCACTGAGTGGGCTTATTTCCATACGGGAAAGTAGCGGTGTCGGCTATATAGCTACAATGCTGCACGCTTGATTGAAATCGGCAGTTAAAATCAGGATGTGTAAAGACTTCGCGGGCAATGCTCATGCCACCAAGTCCAGAATCAAAAAACGCAATATGCATAATGGGTGTGTATTGTGTAATCGCTATAGATAACGTAAGCCTATTATAAAGGCTTACTGGATGATAAAGGTTAAAAATATGTTTGAAACACTCTTGTCAGCGAGCTTAACGGTGCTGGCGTTAATCATTATTGTTGTGCTGATTGCCGTTGCAGTCTTTTTGCATTGGCAGTTGCATTTGCGCAGTAAGCGCGATGCACAGCTACTTGCTGAGCAAGAAAGAAAAGTGGCTAAGCAACGTACAGAAGCTGCAAATAGCCTACGCATTATTGCAAAAAGTTACTTGAGTGACCAAGTTGAACTTGGTGAGGCCAGTATTCGTATCAGTAAGGTGATGGATGCACTGGGTATGAATGAGCAGGAGCGTATGCCCTATAAAGTGTTTGACCAGATTCACTCGAAGTTGGCTCACATTCCTATTTTGAAAGAGTGGAAAGCGTTATCTAAAAAAGATAAGCGTATGCATCTCAAAACAATTGATTCCATTGAAGCCGATTACCAAGATTTTGCCAAGGCTGCTGCCCAAAGCTTGGCAAAATTTGATGAGAATAAAAAGCCTCACTTTTATTCTGCAGTATAGTGCTGAATGCCTCGGTTTGAGCTTTTTATAGAAGTCATTCCATGTTGACTGTTTTATGTAGAAAAAGTGAGGGATTCGTGAGGCTTTTATGAGGTGTGGCAATCATGCTGGTTTGCTATGCCTAAGAGTGTATGCAGTAGTTTCTTTTTGCTACTTTTGTAGTGGTAAGGTTGCGAACTTTTTGGATTTTTGAATTCTAATTTTTAACCTTGTCCAATTAAGAGTGCGCATTATGAAAAAAATAAAAGAACTCTCGATCCCCCGCCTTTTTTTACCTTCTGCATTGTCTGCTAGTATTTTTTGGGGTGGGGCGCTAGGTGCGCTTTCATTTTTTTCATCTACGGCTAGTGCCTTAGATTTAAAGCTTAATTCATTACGCTTTACATTTTCTAAGCCAGAAACTAATCATTCTTTAATCTATCGCTCAAAAAATATAGCTAATATCCCAGCTAATAATGTTGGCGATAAAATTCACTTTGGGTTATCTCCTTCAAATAATGAGCGCTTTGGTATTTTTGCTGATGTGAATGGTGTTGAGATTGGTTATGCATTTGATGCAATTAAAGATGATCAAGAAACTAAAACGCAAGATTTAATTTTTTCTTATTCGCGCTTTAAACACTCAAAAATTTCTTTTAATTATCAAATATTAGAAGGATTTCAAACGGAAGCTGAAAATTTAAAGGGTGTAGGGGAGAATCGTCGTTTTTTAGAGAAGAGTCAATCTACTAAGCTTGAATTGCTGGGTTTGCATAACTTCTATACTTTTTTTGGGGAATCTTTATTTGATCACTTTTTTTTGAATCGTCCCCAGTTGAGTTCTGAAACTCGCTTTGCACTGAGTCTTGTTGGTGGGTGGTCTTACAAGAATCTTAAATTAGAAAACCCTAACTCATTGTTATTTCAACCTGACTTTTTATCCATTCCTGTTGACACTGTGAGCCAGATTGACGCAGAGTCGATTGGGTTTAATGCCGGCCCAATGTTGTCAGTTAGCTTTCCGCATAACATTCACTTTTTTGCTGAGTTTAAGTATGGCCGCGACCATTTTAATAATTTAACCAGTGGTGAAAGTTTGAAACGCTCAGGCGAAGAAAATTTGCGTGCAGTAGGGGCAGGGCTCTCTTGGACATCGCCCGATAAAAAAACACTGCTTGTCTTACGTGGGTGGAACCAAGAGGCTCGCCATGTTGAAACAGTGTTTGGTGACCTATCACTTATCCGCTTCTTTAAATGATCCCGTCAGGTAGGTAATGCTTTGATTCATCATTGCCTCAAAATTATGATCTTTCTGGTGCGTTCTAGCGACCATCATCCCACCTTCTAAAACTGCTAAAAAATGCGCAGAACTCAGTTTGATATCAATCGATTGCGCAATATCGCCTTGCGCTTGCCCTAGCGCAATCGCTCGACCGACCCATTCCTCTATTACACTAAAAAAGTGGCGTAATTGCTCATGTACTGCCTGAGGGAGAGCAACAATATCGCAGGCAAGCATCCCACATAAGCAGAGTTTACCTTCTGATAAGACTTGGTTGAATAGCTGACTTAAAGCCTTAAGGCGGCTGAGGCCCGATGATTTTTGAGCATCAATTGAACTTAATTGCTCGACAAAGCCTTGTGTATAGCGCTCCGTCATGGTTGATGCAAGGTCATGTTTAGTAGGAAAGTAGTAATGGATACTTGAGGTCTTGATTCCAACTTCATTTTGCAGGTCTTTGTAGCTAAAAGCATTAAAACCTAGAGTTTGGGTGAGTACTTCGGCAGCATCTAAGATTCTGTGGGCAGTTGCATTGAGGTCTTGCATGGAGTGGGCACATCTCATCTATCGTTAAACCGTGATGGTAAATGCTGGCGTTTTTTTGTCAATCAGTAGGCCGTAATCTTTTGCCTTGATAAGGCCAGGCACGGCTGACTGAATGCTACGGCGGTTCTGAAAGAGTCCTTCTTCTATTTATGGCTTCATAGGTTATAGCTTGAGCTTGATAGCTTGATAGGTTGTGGCGTAATAGGGCTTTCTGCTAGGTGCATTCCTTTCTTTTATATCGATGCGTTTATGTGAATGCTATTTATGCGCCTGTTTCTATGTGAATGTTTATTCATAAAGGTTTGTATATGAATGAGCATTCAAAAAGGTTGCCCTCGAATCATCAGCGAGATGATTTTAATATCATATATAGATCATAGACTGACCTATTGTAAGCGCGACTTTTTTGGTTTCCTCTGCACATATCCCCTTTTCGTATTGGCTCAAGAATATGCACAATATTTAGTGTGCAAAATATGATTTGCAAGATGCGGCTTAAAGGGTATGACTTAAAAGATATGGTTTGAAGTATGTCGCTTAAAAGGCTTGATAATCTAAAACAGCATCTGTTAAGAATTTTTTATTGATTTGATGCTGTTCAGGTTAATAAATGTAGATTGTTAACATTTTAATATTAATTTTTTATGATCGTAGATTAAATTCCATTATTTTTAATAATGCTAAATCTTTTTTATATTTTATTGTGTGGATTTTATAGGTTTTATATTGCTTTGTTAGTTGATCTAAAAAGTTCTTAGAAAGAGCTTGTTATGTAATTTATTTGACTACAATAAGTTAACTATTATCGAAAAAATTCAGGTCTTGGCATGTCTAATTGCAAACTGACACAAAAAAGAAAGCATTTTTTATTAAGCCTTTCTAAGCCTTTTAAATTATTTGGCATATTGTGCGTTATGTCGGCGCCGCATTATGCGTTTGCGCAGTGTGGCCCAACCGATACAGACGGTGATGGCACATTTGATTT
>CALIUX010000021.1 GCA_938048505.1 uncultured Pseudomonadales bacterium | reverse complement strand
ATGGGATACCAAATCATTAATGGACTATGTTGGCTGGAAAGATGTGAAGTCAGCCATACGTTACATTGATTCCCCCGACCCCTTTCTGCAAATAAAATCTTTGCCTCAAAAAGCACATCAAGCAGGAATAACTGAGCCAACCTCAGTTGATTCATGAAGGCTTAGGTTAAAACCTGAGCCCACTTTAGCACCGCAAGAAAAATGTATTTTATTGCGGCCTATTCTTCTAAATGCCGAGTCAAACCAAGACGATATAATCCCTTTTGATACAACCATTCAAACCGATACCCTACTCGGCATCCACTTAAATAAGCACAAGGCACCATAAACAGTGTAACAAATGAGGAAAATAAAACACCGAACGACAGTGACAGCACCATAGGGATTAAAAATTGCGACTGCGTGCTTGTCTCGAACATAATCGGAACCAATCCAATAAAGGTCGTCAATGACGTGAGCACAATGGGTCTAAAGCGGCTTGCGCCCGCATTAAGTGCCGCATCAAAAGCATCCATACCTTCAGCCCTCAAGCGGTTGATGCGTTCCATCAGAACCAAGTTGTCATTCACCACAACACCGGCGCAAGCTAAAAACCCGAAGAATGACATCATGCTAATATCATAGCCTACAATCATGTGACCAAAAATAGAGCCCATAAAACCAAACGGCACAGCTAACACAACAAGAAAGGGTTCAAATATTGAACGGTAAGCAATAGCAAATAATGCATAAGCAACAATAAAAGCTAATAGAAAATTTTTCTTAAAGGTTGATCCGAATTCGGCTTGTGCACGCGTATTGCCATCAGAATCCACCTTTAAACCCGAAAAGGTATTTTGCCATTGGCTAGCATGGTCTTTTTGCATTTGATCCACAATCGCCGTTGCATCATAACCTTCCTGCAAATCGGCAGTGATTGTGATGTTACGCACTCGGTCTGTACGGCGAATGACACTTGCACTGGGCACCAGTTGAATATCGGCAACAGACGCCAAGGGTATTTCAACGCCGCCACCTATTCGAATGCGCATAGTATCTAAAGTATCTAAGCTTTCGCGCTGCTCTTTGGGGAAGCGCAACATCACACGAACATCTTCTTTAGCGCGGGGAATCCTTTGTATTTCTTCTCCAAAAAAAGCTTGGCGGATTTGTGTTGCAATATCTTGGGTTGTGACACCCAATGTACGAGCATATTCAGTCGCTTTAACTTCAACTTCTTGCTGGCCAGAATCCAAGTTGCTACGCACATTTTCAATTCCATCATAAGCACTTAAAGTACTGCTGATGGTTTGCACAGCTTTCATTTGATCATTCAGATAAGGCGAGTCCATGCTAAGATTTAGCATCACATCCGGTGCGGCACCGCCAAAAGAAGACACCAAAGAAAAACTTTTAGCTTCAGGAATCGGGCCAATCAACTCTTTGAGTTTATTGCGTACATCGGCAGAGCTAATTGTTCGCTCTTCGGTGGGCGTTAAGCCAATAAAAAAATGTAAATTATTGTCCCATAAATTGCTACTACTGATGCGAACAAACGGCTGATCACCATTTTGTGAGAGCAGTGACTTATCGGCACGTAGTTCAGCAATTTGCTTGCGAATATGATCAGCCATATCAGTGGTATACCGATAAGGCGAACCGTCTGGATACTTCACATCCAACAATAAAAAAGGTTGTTCAGGCCTTGGAAAAAAAGAACTCTTTACCCACCCCGCCATATACATTGAAATGGCAATACCAAACAGCATCACAAAAGCAAGGATGGTACTACCCTTATGATTAAGCGCCCTTTTAAGCCCATTTTTGTAGGTTGTATTTGCAAATGAAGCCATTGAGTTAGAACATTTCAACCTGATTCTTTCAAGGGCTCTAAAAGCTTTAAAAGGGCTCGGTTTTTCAGGTTTCATGTGCGCCAAATGTGCAGGCAGGATCAGCAACGATTCGACTAAAGAAAAAAGCAGACAAAACACCACTACATAAAAAATAGAAATAGTGAATGGCAGTGACTCTTTTGGGACATCGAGCATCGGCAAGAAAAAAATAATCGTACTGATCACAGCCAATATGACTGGCGATAAAACTGCTTGCGTACCCTCAACCGCAGAAGGCAACCCTTTCGCGCCTTGTTTTTGTTTAGCGTAGATACTTTCGCCAACAATGATCGCATCATCCACCACGATCCCAAGAACCATAAGAAATGCAAACATAGAAAGCATATTGATAGACACATCAATATAGGGCAAAGCCCATAAAGCACCAGCAAAAGCCGTCACAATGCCAATCACAACCCATAGCGCCAGCTTTGGCCTAAGGAAGAGCATCAATATTAAAAAGACTAATATTAACCCACTAATAGCATTATTTTTTAATAGGTTATAACGACTATCGAATAGCGTTTTAAAAGCTAGTGTCTTTTGAATTGATATACCTTGAGGCAATTCTTTTGCCAAATTAGCGATGTATTGCTCGGCATTTTCATTCCCTTCAAATAATTTAGGATCATCACTAATCCTGACAATAAAATTAAGGCCAGCCGCTTCTTCAAAGAAAAACTCTGCATTGGTTTCTGCAAGGCCATCATGA
>CALIUX010000020.1 GCA_938048505.1 uncultured Pseudomonadales bacterium | reverse complement strand
TGACTCCAATCAGGGTGCCACGAAATCTTTAATGATGACTTTGAAGTAAAGCCTAAAAAGGCCGCTATTTTTTCCCACATACAATGCAATCTCTATCAAAAAAACACTATAACCGACTAGCGTTAATGATGTGAATACCATAAAAAGAATTACTGCCTTAAATTAATACAAACAAACCCAGATATAAGTGACGCATAACAGCGCCCTTTTTCTATTTAACAGGCAAAAAAAAATGCTGACTCTTGAAAAGAGTCAGCATTTTTATAGAAGAAAAAAGAACTGGCTATATATGACTAAGCAAGAATACCCGGAAGCACCGTATCACTAACTTGCTCAGGTAAATTGCCCACTTTTTCAACATCTGTTAGACCCATTGCTTGAGCAAATGTCGCATACAAACCATCGTGGCCATACCGGCGATTAGAGAAGTCAAAGAACTCGCCTGTTTTGATAGCACCACATGCAGATCCAGCTGTAATGAACGGAATATTTTTACGATTATGCTCAATATTACCGTCATTCGAGTGCTCTGACGTCCAGACAATCAAGGTATTATCTAAAAGCGTGCCGTCACCCTCCCTTACTGCCTTCATCTTTTCAATGACAAATTTAAAGCGCTCAGCATACCACTCTGCAACTTTGTTCCGCCCTTCAACTTTATTTGCCGCACCAATGCCGCCATGTGTCAATGCATGATGCTCAATCGACACCCCTTTTGTTGTAAACAAAGTGCTATCGGCAGCAGTTGCCCATTGTAAAGTCGCGACTCGACTGCGGTCACAAGCCAAGCCCTGAACAATCAACTCCAGCATATTTTCACCATCAACACGAAAACGATCATCGTCTGGTGCATTGGCAGCAGGGCTGCTTAAAATTGGATTAGCGCAAGATAACGAGCCTGCCTGCTCTTGGAATTGCAATTGCTGCTCAAGATCGCGAATACCATCTAAATGAGCCTCCATACGCTCTTTATCAACGGAGGATAAAACTTTCATTACAGCTTCAATTTCGGACTTCGCATTATCGATAACACTACGACGCTCTGCAATTCTGCGGGCAAACTCACCCGTAGCACCTGAATCACCCGTTGTACTCGCATCAAAAATTCGATTCTGCAAAGTCAATGCATCAATCTGAGGATAAAGCGAACGACCCGGCGCAGAGTAAACCTGTCGATGAAACTGATTTTCAGAAGTTCTAACGCCAGCATGAATAAAAGGCATCCCAGTACGAGTCGCTTCATTATCCATAAAACGCTGAGAAATCATTTGATCTATCGAGACACCCTGAGAGTGATAGCCCGAGACTTGATCATTTGCATCGACAGCATTTGGGTCAAGCTCAGTAATGGATGCTGTCAACAAATGCGGTGCCAAGGCTGGGTGGCTATTTGGAACGGCATAAAACCCCGTTCCATAAGCTTTAAAGTCAATCCCGCGATAGATATTTATATCGCTCTTATGATCGTCCAATACTTTAAAAGCAGAACCATTTTCATAGTTTTTACCAGAACCTGTTGGGTTTGCACCCGGCCCCAAACCACTTGGTGTAGTTATAAACAAAATACGCTTAGGTAAATCTGTGGCCGCTTCAGCACTCAAGACTGGCAAAAAAGGAGCTGCAGCGGTAGCACCCAGAACTTTTAGAACTGAACGACGAGAGTATTGCTTTATTAAATCATATTTTTTCATGGTTACATCCTCAAGGTGCTGCTCGACGATTACGAAACGAATCACTCAGAACAATAGCGGTCATTACATCTTGGATAGAAGCTTGTTCATTTTTATTAACCTGACCAAGAGAACATGAATCTTTCAAGTTTGGAGTGCGTCCAACGGCAAATTGAAACCAATGATAAGAGTAGCAAGTCTGCACTTGACGGCTTGTCGCAAGCTGAGTTTGCATGACTTGGGCACCCGTGAAATCACCATCAATATCGGTTTCAATGAAACCACCAGATGCATCGACAGCAAAGCCGCCGCCATATTCTGTTTGCCACTCACCACGCGCATTATAGTTATCAAGAGGAAAACCTAATGGGTCCATCAACAAGTGGCAACCCGCACAGCCAGGATCTTGCGTATGCTTAGCAAATAACTCACGAGGATTAAGGTCTTTATCGGTTGCTTGGTCTGCATCGGCTGCTGTGGGTGGTGGCGAAGGAATCACACCACACAATACATGTTCACGTACAAAGAGTCCTCTCGTTGTTGGAGTATGGTTGCTGCGCAAAAACGGAGCGCGAGTGAGCAGGCCACGGCGACGATCTGCGTTCAATTTATAAAGGTCAAAGCCATTTGTTCCGGGTTCAAGCACACCACCAGAAACCTCATAAAGCGACTTGGAATCATCATTCAAAAAGCCAAAATCTACAGTGAATAGACTTTTCACTGAGCCAAGATCTTTTTGACCATCACCATCCAAGTCCAGCTCACCAAAAGCAACCGCCTGAATAGTACGATCAAAATCTTCGACTGCAGCAAGCTGCTCATTAAACCCTTCGGTGCCTTTACGTGGATCAGAAATATTCATCCATTGATTATGAAATAAACTCACCACATCACGGGCGCGCTGATCATTGAGCATACGCTGAACTTGTGCCGTAATTTGCGCATCCGTTTGCAGCTGATTGTCGGCCGCTAAATCAAGCAAAACTTCATCAGGTAAGCTACGCCACAAAAAGAGCGCCATACGTGCCGCCAACTCATACTGTGTTAGCGGTTTGACTGCACCATCACCTTCACCCTGCTCAACATAGTATAAAAAGTGTGGAGTGGTCAGAATAGCCTGTATAAGAGTTGATAAACCCCGATCAAAATCTTCAGCATCTTTAGCGGCCGTGTAAACACCCATCAAACGTGTCTTCTCTGCATTAGAGACCGGGCGACGAAACGCTTTTCGACCAATATCGTCAATAATCTGCTGTACACAATCATTGCTTTGATTAGAGCAGACAAGCCACTGAGCTTTGTTTTCAATTGCTTTTTCTGCAACAGCTAATGCTGTATCAAAATACTGCCTAACCTGCCCCGTTTCGACCAAATCAGAACTGTTAATGGAAAAAGTTCCAATACGCTGGTCAGCAGCAAAGCCATTCGTAAACGTTTCATCTAGCTTAAAGAGGTCTTTTACCATACGACCATAATCAACACGCGCCAGACGACGTACCGTGTTGTATTCAACATCTGCGGCTGGCCCACACTGACCAATGTCACCCTTTTTATCAAGAAAATCAGGAAGCGTCACATCCGGACGGCCGCCATAGCCAGCAAAGTTATCTAAAATATAGTCTGCAATACCCTCTGCACATTCACCCACACAAGACGATGCAAATTTATATGGCATGTTATCCCAAATGTAGCTAACCAATGCATCACGCGTACCGCAAGTTGCACAACGGCTATTGACTAACGCATCTCCGAATGAAGAACGCTTATCACCGTTAGGGCCCCCGTGACAGGATGAACACATACGGACATACTGATCCTCAGCTGTTTCAGCCCGCTTGATGTTAATAAAGGAAAGTGTTGGGTTAAAAGTGACTGCCTGCAGTTCAATATCCATCTTTCCATCAGTCACTTCGATATTAGTCACTTCTTTAATCAAAGCTGTACGCGATGCACCAGACTCCCCAACAGGGTCAATATTTTGTAATGTAAGCTCTCCTTCCATAGAGACATTGAAGACTCTAGCACCAGCGTCTTGATCAGCAATTAATTCAACAAAACCCAGCTCAACATTGTAAAACCCGTTTGGAACGTTGAGTGAATAAGTTGACTCGCCATATCGCTCAGTAAAAAACACCGCATCTTCTTTTGTACCCGCCACCTGTGAAAAGACGCCTTCTTGGTTCGATGTTTCTCCACCACTAAAACCTTGGTCAGCTTCATAGCGAACACCACTATCGCCGGTAACTGCTCCACCACCAACATTTACAGCAAAGAATGAAACAAATCGCGCATCCTCTGCTGCAGGCCCAGCACTGGATGAAGACTCGGGCTTCTCAGCTTCAGTGAGATTATTGAGATCAATAATCCAATTCTTAATCTCAACTGCACAGGCATTGTCACAAGCACCAAAGTTGCCCGGCGGCATCCTGCTAACGGTAACGCGTTCAAACTTTCCATATTCGCTTGTGATAGATAAATTAAGAGGCGTTGCGGTAACAAGAGTGCTTTGAATGCCATCTGGACCATGACACGCTGCGCACAGTTGCGTGTACTGTTCTGGTGCATCGAGTGTCGTCGCGTCAGAAGACTGTGATGAGCTGCTTTGCACTATTGCCGATGATACCGATGATAGATTAGCCACGCTGCTCGATGACGTGGTTCTTATAGAAGAGGCCTCTGATGAGGAATCAGGCGTTTCAGGCGAGCCGGTACAACCACTCACAGCGCCCGCCCCTACTACAAGCAGAAGAAAATACGCATAACGTTTGAACATTGAATATACCATGTCAATTATAATTAATCGCCAAAAATACTATGATGGCACCCACGTCTACATTCTAAGTAAAATTGAAATATATTGCTGTGACTAAAAACGCTTTTTTTGAAGGGTGGGTAAATTACGATAGCAAATGGTAATACTTGACTATATTTGACATAAAATCTCCTCTAAAAACCTAGAAGCTCAGGAATCTAGCGGGTTACGATAAATTTAATTGCCTTATTACTTTATCGACCAAATTATCTACCAACTCATCAGCAGAATGCGGGCACCGCTGAAAACTGGGGCTAGCAGGCACAACTGAACACCCCGCTTTTGACAAAGCCAGCATATTCTCAAGATGAATAGTAGAATAGGGGGATTCACGAGGAACAACGATAAAAGTATTCTTTTCTTTTAACGCTACTTCACCTGCACGCTCAGTAGGTGTGTGAGCAATGCCATGCGCAAAGGCCGCTAAAATACCGCCACTAGCAGGGCAAACTACCATTTTTTTAGCTGCCGTATCGCCTTGCGTTGCAGGGCAGAACCAATCGTCTTGAGCGTATAACTTAACAATTCCTTTCGCAAAACCATAACGCCGCTTAACCCAATCTTCCTGCGCTTGAAAATAAGCGGGAATATGGTGATCGGTTTCAGCATTAATAAATGGCTCTGCTTGTGGCTCAATCAAAAGGTCAACATTGCAACCTTGTGCAAGCAATCGCTCAAGCAATCGTAAACCATACTGAACGCCTGAAGTACCACTGATAACCAACGTGACACGTTCCATTTCTTTCTCCCTTTATCGTTATTATATTTTATAAATAATAATCACTTTAATGTAAGCTATATAACGCTTAACTTACCGTAAATTATTATAAATTAGCTTCAGCAGCTTAACACTTTAACTGATCAATTAATTTATGATGGATTCCCTCAAACCCACCATTACTCATCACAACAATGTGAATATCACCATGACTTAAATGTGTGACTGAAGAAACAACCGCATCAATCAGCATAGATAAGGCGTTATAACAAAAGTGGTTTGAATGTACGCCAACAAGGTCCTGCAAAGACCAAGCCCCCTCCTCCTGTTGATACCAATACGTCATATCCGCCGCTTCACACGCCTCAATTAAACGACTTTCATGAACACCTTGCTTCATTGTATTCGAGCGAGGCTCAATGATGGCGATAATTCGCTCGGTTTTAACGTTAGCACGTAACCCCTCAAGCGTACTTTGTATTGCAGTGGGATGATGTGCAAAATCATCATAAACGGTTATATTCTGCGAAATACCGGCGCTATTAGTAGTCGTTACAGAGCTAGTTACAGGGCGTTCAAACGAAGCCAGTATTTCCATACGGCGCTTTACACTTTTAAAACGTGATAATGCCTCACAGCCAATAGAAGGCTCAACACCCACATGGCGTGCAGCAGCCAGCGCGGCTAATGCATTATGAACATTATGCTCACCTGTCAAAGACCACTTCACCTGGCCGCTATAAATGTTGTCAAACCATACATCAAATTGACCGCCATCAGGCTGCGCATTACGCACCTGCCAATCTGACTGATCACCTTGGCAAGCTACTGATTGATCACCCAGCGTCTGCACAGGCGTCCACCGCCCCTGCTCAAGCACCCGAGCCAGTGGCTGACTATCAGAAGGCACAATGAGCAAGCCATTATTCGGTACTGTCCTTACGAGGTGGTGAAACTGCCGTTCGATGGCAGCAAGATCGGGGAAAATATCAGCGTGGTCATACTCTAAATTATTCATGATCAAGGTATTAGGGTGATAGTGAATAAACTTAGAGCGTTTATCAAAAAATGCACTGTCGTACTCATCAGCTTCAATGACAAAAAATGGAGTGTTCCCTAAACGCGCAGATACATCAAAATTATTGGGTACGCCGCCAATCAGGAATCCAGGATCCATCCCTGCATAATCTAAAATATAAGCTAGCATACTTGCTGTTGTGGTTTTCCCATGTGTGCCCGCAACCGCCAAAACCCAACGTGTTTGCAATATGTGCTTAGCTAACCATTCTGGCCCAGATGTATACGGCAGCATACGATCTAAAATGGCCTCCATAACGGGGTTTCCGCGACTAATGACATTGCCCACAACAATCATATCGGGCTCTGTCTCTAATTGCTCAACACCCCACCCTTCAAAAAGAGTGATCCCCGCCTGTTCAAGCTGCGTACTCATCGGTGGATACACATTCAAATCAGACCCGGTTACTTTGTACCCCAGCGCCTGTGCCAACTGAGCAAGACTGCCCATAAAGGTGCCACAAATACCTAAAATATGAATATGCTGCATCGATTGAACGCTCTTTTTCTATCGTAAATATAATCGCAAGAGCTTAGCATAACCACTCCAGCGCAGCCTAAATCAGAAGAGCCAAAATGCTTGATATCGTATAAATCACATTTATCCCCAAAGGGTAAACGATGGGTCAAAGGTGTGTTTAGGGTGCAGTTCGTTTAAAATATCAACTTTTGACGCATACAGGCCTCAGCGCCACGTGAAGTGCTCGATCATTGAATGAAAGGTTAATCATGACTGTTACGCTAAAAACCCCAGAAGATATCCAAAAAATGCGTGTTGCTGGCCGCATGGCAGCTGAAGTATTAGAAATGATTGGCGAGCACGTCAAGCCGGGTATTACCACCGCCGAATTAGATCGCATATGCCATCAATACATTGTTGATGAACAAAAAGCGATTCCTGCCCCGCTCAACTACAAAGGCTTTCCAAAATCGATTTGTACATCGGTCAATCAGGTCGTTTGTCACGGTATTCCCTCTGAGAAAAAAGCACTCAAGGATGGCGATATTGTTAATATCGATATCACCGTGATCTTCGATGGTTTCCATGGCGACACCAGTAAAATGTTTTATGTAGGCCATGTACCGCAGCACGCAGATCGTTTATGCAAAGTCACACAAGAGTGTTTATACAAAGGAATTGAATTGGTTAAACCTGGCTGTAGGCTAGGCGATATTGGTCATGTCATTCAAAAACACGCAGAAAAGCACTATTACTCGATTGTCCGTGAGTATTGCGGGCACGGGATCGGCAAAGTATTTCATGAAGAGCCTCAAGTGCTTCACTACGGCAAGCCCAACACAGGTTTTGAGCTAAAAGAGGGTATGACCTTCACGATTGAGCCCATGATTAATGCAGGTAAAGCAGCCACCAAACTCAAAAAAGATGGCTGGACTGTCGAAACAAAAGATGGGCGCTTATCTGCACAATGGGAGCATACGCTTGCCGTTACCGCGAGTGGCGTTGAAGTCTTGACAGCACGCACCGAAGAATCATTTTAAAGGCAAATGACTATGCATGCGCTGGCGCCAGCTTACCCCTGCCAACCTCTTTTTTTTAATCAGGCATTTTTTCGTGATGCGTTAAAAAAACAGCCAACCATTAAAGTTTTTAAAGATGCTATTGCTGGCGTTAATGAACATTTTAAAAATCGCTTTATTGAACGTGAAGATGTGCGCTCATTAGTCACTGAGCGCGCAATATTTATTGACTTACTTTTACACTATGCTTGGCATCAATACGACTTTGGTCAAGACATCTGTCTCATTGCAGTCGGCGGATATGGGCGAAAGGAATTGCACCCTAACTCAGATATCGACATCCTCGTTTTACTCGACGATTCCGCTGAGCATGCTTATACAGAAGCTCTCCAGCAATTTATTACTTTCTGCTGGGATATTGGTTTAGATATTGGTAGCAGTGTTAGAACACTGACGCAATGTATCGCGCTAGCAAAAGACGACATTACTGTTGCAACAAATTTATTAGAAGCGCGCACACTGTGTGGCAACGATGCCTTAAGAGATACACTACAACTCAAAACCAATGCTGATCAGATGTGGCCTGCTAGTGCTTTTTATGCGGCAAAAGTAGAAGAGCAAAATCAGCGCCACGCCAAGCATAATGACAGCGAATATAATTTAGAACCGAACATTAAAAATTCACCCGGCGGATTGCGTGATATTCAAACAATCTATTGGGTTGCCAAGCGTTACTACGGTGTGCGTTCGATTACGCAATTACGCGATCAAAACTTTTTCTCTGAAAGAGAGTTTGGCGTATTGCACGCCTGCGAAACCACTTTATGGGAAATACGCTACGCGCTACATAGTGTTGCCGGGCGAGCAGACGAACGCTTATTATTTGAATACCAAAGAGAGCTAGCGGCTATTTTTGGCTACCAAGATCATGAAAAAAGCCTGGCTGTTGAACAGTTCATGCGCACATATTATCGTGCTGTTTTAGCACTACGCGAATTAAATGATGTGCTATTGCAGCACTTAAATGAGAAAATTCATGATCATCAACAGCCTCAAAAAATAACCCCTATCAACGCACACTTTCAGCTGCGTGACGACTATATAGAAGTCATCAATGATGATGTTTTTAGAAAAAGCCCATCTGCGCTGTTAGAGATTTTTGTGATATTGGGCAATACGCCAAGTATTAAAGGGGTTCGCACAAACACTATTCGGCTGATTAATGAATATCGCGTTTTAATTGATGAATCATTTCGCCAAGACCCACGTAATAAAGAGCTATTTTTAGCATTGTTCAAAGTCAAACACGGGCTCATCACTCAGCTTAAGCGCATGAAGCGCTACAATATATTAGGGCGATACCTTCCAGCCTTTAAACATATTACAGGGCAAATGCAACATGATTTATTTCATCGCTATACAGTAGATGACCATACATTATTGGTCATTCAAAAAATGCGTGAATTTACGTTGCCCGCAGCCGAGCAAGACTTCCCTATTGCAGCGCATATTTTAAAGCAAATGGAAGAGCCCGAAATCCTTTACTTATCGGGTTTGTTTCACGATATCGGAAAAGGCCGTGGGGGCGATCACTCTGCGCTAGGTGCCGAAGATGCCATCACATTTGGAACAGAGCATGGTCTATCTGCAAGCAACACCAAACTGCTGGCATGGTTAGTACAAAACCATTTACTCATGTCATATATTTCACAAAAGAGGGACTTAACAGACCCTGAGGTGATTCATGACTTTGCTTTGAAAATGGGTAACCAACGTAACTTAGATTATTTGTATGCGCTCACTGTAGCCGATATGAACGGCACCAATCCAGATATCTGGAATAGCTGGCGAGCCAGCTTAATGAGACAGCTGTATACCGAAACAAAACGCGCACTACGTCGCGGGCTAGAAAATACAATCGATCAAAAAGAACTCGTTGAAGATGTCAAATCACGTGCAGCCCATAAATTGTCTGATAACAATATTTCACTGAGCGATGCCAATGCATTATGGCAAGATATGAATGATGAATATTTCATTAGAGAAACCTCGCAAGACATTGCCTGGCAGACCACTGCAATATTAGAGCACGAAAAAAAGCAAATTGATGAGCAGCCTTTAATACTAATACGCGACACCACCAGCCTACAATGGGGTGGTGCCACACAAATTTTTATTCGCGTAAAAGATCAGGGCGCTATATTTTTAGCCGCAGCCACTGTTTTTGCACAAATGGGGCTCAATATTCATGATGCGCGGTTATATAACACCAACAACGGTTACACCATCGACACTTTTTATGTTTTGGATGAAAACGATCAACCCATTCAAAATAGCAACCCTGAGCAACAAAAAATTATTGATGCTCTGCATGAAGAACTCGCATTGGTTATGCAAGGCGAATACTCTGAAGTCATTAAAAAGAGAACGCCAAGGGCTCTTAAGCAGTTTCCTACGCCGACTCGCACTCACATGCATACTCCTACAGATGCGCAATACAGCATACTCGAAGTGATTAGCCCAGATCGGCACAGCTTATTGGCGACCATTGGTCACATTTTTTTAGAGCATGAAATTATATTATCGAATGCAAAAATTTCGACGTTAGGCGAGCGCGTTGAAGACGTATTTTTTATTTCTGATAGCAATAACAATCCCATTACCGATCCAGAGCG
>CALIUX010000019.1 GCA_938048505.1 uncultured Pseudomonadales bacterium | reverse complement strand
CTACCGTGTTTATTACTCTGTTTTTTAATGAGTGGCTGTCAAACATCGCGCAAAGCGCTTGATCTCGAAACGCTGGCAACACTCAACCTTTATGCCTCAGAAGACGTTAACCCCGACGCTGATAACCGCCCTTCTCCTGTTGTGGTGAAAGTGTTTAAACTCACCGATAGCCGTCGTTTCAAGCGCGCAGACTTTTTAAGCTTATACGAGAGCGCCGAAAGTCGATTAGGTGACAACCTTTTAGGGACTGTCACACTGAAAGAGTTAGCACCCGGCGAGACAAGACAAGAAGTGATTAAATTGCCTGATGACACGCAATTCATCGGCATTATTGCTGAGTTTTCGCAGTACAACAGTGCCAAACCAACCTTGGCATTAGCAATCAAACCTCACAATAACAATACATTCCATGTTCACCTAACCGAGGCCGCAGTGACTCAGGTTGAGAAAAACCCCATGAAAAAATAAAATCTCAACGTATTATGTTTTATACACGTTATGATTTAAGCATGATGATTAAGTGTTAAGCTCGTTGCTATCGCGCAACCGTGAATACAGTGCCATCCATATCCATAAGGACGTAACGCATGTCGTTTGATAATAAAGTTATTTGGTCAGAAGGCATGTTTCTTCGCCCCCAGCACTTTCAACAACAAGATAGGCATATTGACCAATTGGTACAAAGTGCCATGTCGGGCGCGCATGAATATGCATGGGGCATTCAAGACATTGCAATTGATAGCGAGCTACTATCACTGGGTAAAGTCTCCGTTACACGCTTAAAAGGCATTTTCCCCGATCATACCTTGGTCAATGCGCCAGACTCACAACCACTGCCCGATATCTTTACCATCCCAGAAAATACACGCGATGCGATTATTTACCTTTGCCTGCCGCTCAGGCGCGCTGGGACACAAGAATCGGTGGCGGATAGTAATGATGCACCTAGCGCTCGCTACCAGATGTTTAATTTTGATGTTCGCGACAGTACCTCGACCTCTACAGAACCCGTTAGGCTACAAATTGGCAAATTACGCACTTGCCTTAAGCTAGGCTCTGATGATTTAAGCGGTTATACCTGTATTGGTATCGCGCGCATTTTAGATTACACACCCGGCAACGCCGTTAAACTTGATCCAACGTTTATTCCGCCTGTTGTCTATTGTGAGAGCGCCACCCCGCTAAAAGCCTACCTAGAAGAAGCGCTAGGCTTATTGAAAGCACGAGGCGATGCATTGGGCAACCGGCTCAGCGATTCAGGGCGCAGTGGCTCTACAGAAATCGCTGATTACTTGCTATTGCAAATTATCAATCGAGTTGAGCCATTGATGGAGCATCTGCTTCAAAGGCCGCACTTACATCCGCTCACACTCTACGGTGAGTTACTGCAGTTATCAGGGGAGCTGGCTACTTTTTCAAGCAAAAGCAAGCGCCCTGACCCCACGCCACGCTATCAGCACGATAACTTACAACTGTGCTTTGCAGAACTCTTTCAATCGCTACGCCAATCACTCAGTACCGTACTAGAACAATCGGCTATTGCTCTTGCGCTAACCGAGCGTAAATTCGGGATTTATGTCGCGCCAATTACCGACCCGTCACTCATACGTACTGCCAGTTTTGTGATTGCCGCAAAAGCCAACATGCCAACAGAGATGCTACGTAGCCGCTTTCCGTCACAAGCTAAGATTGCTCCTGTTGAAACAATCCGCGAGCTAATTTCATCTCAGACACCTGGTATCCAGATGCGGCCACTGCCCGTTGCACCTCGTCAAATTCCTTATCATACCGACTTTGTTTATTTCGAAATTGAGCGTTTTGGGGATTTATGGCAAAGCATGCAACGCTCTGGCGGCTTTGCCGTACACATTGGAGCTGAGTTTCCAGGTTTAGAAATGCAGCTTTGGGCAATACGCCATTAACAAACCAATGCATAGCACAATATTTAACGATGCTGAGTTGTAGCAACTCAGTAGGATAATAATCACGTATTCGCATCATTGTCACCAGCAGGAAAAAGGTAGTAATAAGATCATGACGAACGGCAATAATCCTCATAACCATACCGTTTTGGTGCCAAGGCCTGGCGCGGCATCGGTTCAATCAACGGTGGTACCGCAAGCGGCGCCTGCCTCGCCCACTCAAACACCACGCATGGCAAATGCAGCTGTCGGCCATACAGCCGAAGCCCAAGCAACATCTTTATCAACGGCCGCACTCACTCTGCTCACGTTAATGGCATCGCTACAAAATATGCCTAAGCACGACAACGTGCCTAATTTACACAAACACATCACCCAAGAGATTAAGCGCTTTGAAAAAACAGCGATTGATCTCGGGTCAAGCAAAGAAACGGTATTGGCTGCGCGCTATTTAATTTGCTCAGCATTAGATGAAGTGGTTCTCAATACGCCATGGGGCGCACAAAGTGGCTGGAGTCAGCATTCTTTATTAAGTTTGTTTCACAAAGAAACGTCAGGCGGTGAAAAGTCTTTTGCCATCTTAAATAAAATGCTAGCGGCACCCGGTCAAAATGTTGATATTCTCGAGTTATTCTTTCACTGCTTTAGCTTAGGTTTCATGGGTAAATACCGGTTTAACAACCGAGGCAGCGCAGAGCTTGAACAAATTCAAGATAATCTTTATGCCACGCTAAAAGGGCTTAAGGCAGGCCATGAAACAGACCTCTCGCCTCATTGGGCAGCGCATGCCGACAACAAACCCAGCTTAACCAGCCATTTACCGTTATGGGTGATTGGTTGTGTGATGTTGGCAGTATTAGTGCTGAGCTTTAGCGGCTTTCGGTACTGGCTTCACGCTTCAACAGAGCCCGTTACAGAGCAAATAGAGCACAACCTTTCTCAAGCTCAAAGGCCTAATCCAAACCGCTAGTAAGATCAAAGCAAAACAAAAAGAATAAAATAAAATCGCCTAAAGGTTAGCCGATTCATTATTAATTAGGTGTGATGCACGGCATGCTATTTCGTCTCACACAACCAACCATGGAACGCGTACAGCGGATATTGTATGAAATCCTTTTTTAACTTCCTGATGAATAAATGGGTCATTGGTATTATTGGCCTAATGGCTCTTTCGGTATTTATCTGGTTTGCCGGTGGCTTTGTCAAATTTGGCGAAAACAATGTCAGCGCCAGCACTCAAACGCGCCTGATTGTCATCGGTTTATGTTGGCTAATATGGTTAACATGGCGTATTAGCCAAGCGCTTTATGAGAAAAAGCAAAATCAAAAGCTATTTGGCAGCATTCAAGAACAAGAAGCCGAAGAAGCACATTCTGAAGTCGATGAAAAGTCCGAGTCAGAAGCTCTAGAGTTGAGTAACCGCTTTAATGACGCACTCAAAAAACTCAATACATCTGGCTTTAGTTTTTCGGGCAAATCACGCAACCTCTATCAGTTGCCTTGGTACA
This sequence comes from uncultured Pseudomonadales bacterium, assembly GCA_938048505.1. Classification (GTDB taxonomy): domain Bacteria; phylum Pseudomonadota; class Gammaproteobacteria; order Pseudomonadales; family Cellvibrionaceae; genus Marinagarivorans. The sequence goes on along the minus strand of CALIUX010000019.1, from coordinate 160 downwards.
TTATTATTGGACCGCCGGGCTCAGGTAAAACGACGGCACTCGTCAACTCTGGGCTTGAGTTTCCCTTAGCAGAAAGTACAGGTCAGCATAAATTGCAAGGCATTGGCGGCACACGCCATTGTGATTGGTGGTTTACCAATGATGCAGTGCTGATTGATAC